>CAJUHL010000031.1 GCA_910586425.1 uncultured Bacilli bacterium | reverse complement strand
CCTAGTATACCATTACTAAAGTTTTTTGTGTCTATATATCTATACTAACACCAATAAGTGAAAAAAATTTATATTGTATAATATTTTTAACATGTATATATACTGAATATAATCAAAAATTTTTGATTGATTATTTTATAAAATATAAAGATGCTCACGTACTAGCTGATTTCCTAAATGCCTGTAATGATTTTTGGAAAGAATTAGATCAACAATATATTGTAGATAGTATATTGAAATTAAACGATAAAAAATATGTTAAGGATTTATTAGATACAAAATGGCTATACTTTTTAACTAACAACAGCGAAAGAAAAAAATTAGAAGATTTTATTAAATAAGTTAGATATCAAATGATATTGTATTTAAGTATAAAATATAAAGGAGTGATATTTATGTTGTATATAGACAATAAAAAAATTGAAGTTAGTGAACAAAAAATATTTGTTGGAACATATACAAAAAACGGAAATAAAGGATATAATATCAATATACAATTATCATTTATCAATATTGATAATAAAGAAAAAGGCTATATAAATTTAGATGCAGGATTTGAAAAAGATAATAATATAAACTGTTTTTTGAATAAAAATTATAATGAGGTCCCTTTTGAAAATGATATATTTTTTGAAGTATTTGATACAGAAAAATTTTTAGATACGGAGATTGAAAGCAATATAATGCTTAAAATAAAAGGAATAAAAGATAATAAAGTAGAAATATTTTTTGAGTTGAATGATGAATTGATTAAAATAAAATATAATGGATTCTTAGACTTTTGTTTTAGACACACAAAAGAAACTTTTAAGTGATATAAGAAAGTTGAAATGATTTTAATTTTTAATGCAATACTATAAGATTAATACTATAATTAGTTAAGGAATTAACCTTAATTCAAATTTCCAAACGTGATTTACTCACACACCAGATTGATAGAAAGCCCGAACTTTTCGAGTATTAAGTAAAACGACTTGTCAAAAAGTCGTTTTATAATATTATGTATTTGTATAGTTTTGAGCTTAATGATAAAATCAATTCCAGAATGGAATTGATTTTTTTTGTCAATTAAAAATATAAAAAATGTCGTAAATACTGATTAATCAAGGTATAACGACATTTAAAACTGACCAACAAGAATTACTTATTTTTAGAACAACTGGTTTGTATTTGGTCCATCCCTACTTTGTCTGTTGGAATAATTGCTAACAATGTTGCTTGAGAGAATATGGAATGAATTTCCTTTAAATCTGAATCATTTCCACTTTCAAATGTAAATTCATATGCCTTTCCAACCTCCATCGTAGCATTCAAACTCTTTAAGACTTTTACTGTAACAACAGGTTCATCTTGAAACTTTCGTAACGTTAAATAATGATAGTTTTCATCATGACTTGGTGCCTCATGTAACAAATAATACGTTTGGGTGAATGTACATGTTTTCACCTCTTTTGAGGTCTCTTCCACTAGTTTAGGACAAGTATATTTCATATCATAAAAACCGACTTCATTGTGATACTTTCCATTTTCTAATTTGCAATGCCAAGCCTTATAACCAATTCCAATATATGCATCACCTTGTTGAAATGCCAACAAAGGTCTGGTATCCCGATAACAAACTAGTAAATAATCTATTAAAACTGATGCAATGATGAAAACAACAATCAAACTGATTTTCTTTCCCATATGAATCACCTAATTTTAGTATAGCAAAAAAAGTATAGGTTAGTCCATATACTTTTTTAATACTTCGTAGTTGCCTTTTATTTCTCTTTGTCCATCAATGATATAACTTGCTTGTTTCTTTTTGTCATCCATTTTGATAATGATAGAAAAAGCGCTCAATTGATGTTCTTTTTTGAATGTTTCTAATTCTTGTCCATCTAATATTTTTGCCATATCATCCCTCCTTGGTTATCAATATAACACAAAGGTTAACATGATACAAATGACATAATCTACCTATTTGCATTATCATTAAAACATATTTTTATTTTTGTTATCACAATTTATTTATTTTTGAATTTAATTGATTCCTAATTTATAAAATATAATAAAATGAAAAAAGATACAAAAAGTATCTAATCGATTGGAATTCTACGTTCCATCGGCTGATTATTTTCTTTTGGATATGTGATTTTTAAAATTCCATTGGTAAAGGAAGCCTTGATATTGGATTCATTCAAATCCCCTACATAGAAAGAACGACTATATTCTCCATAATAACGTTCTTGATGGATATAATTTTTTTCTTCTTCCTTTTTGATTGCAGTTATCATCAAATATCCATTGTTGTAATCTATGGTGATATTTTCTTTGTCATAGCCAGGTAAATCCATTTCGATGCATTCTTGATCATCCAATTCATAAATATCAGCTTTGAATGGTTCTATTTCATTTCGTTCCACAAATCCATTCCATAAAGCGCTATTTCTAAAATTCATGTTATCCCTCCATATAGTTTAATTTATGTATTTGAAATCAAATTATACTACTGATAAGATTGTTCAATTATTTTATAAGCAGTTTGATTATCGGTTGAAACCAAATAAATCAAATAATTCCCCAATTGTTTTTCCATACGGTTTTTTAACATTTGATACTTGATATTATCTTTTTCTTTCCATTCATTTTCTAACTGTTCAAAATAATCATGCATACTTTTACGTACACTAGTTTCTTCTTTATATTTGAGAATAATATACTGTTCTACACGATTGAGTTTATCCGTAACTGCAAATGTATAGGCTTCTATATCATCCATATTTAAATGAACATCTGTTTCTAAATCTTCTTTTGTTAAGACTAACATATCAGGAAATATTTTTTCTTTTATTTCTTTTATTTTATTTAATTTTTCTTTTAAATTCGTTCCAACTAAATAGATAAGATTATTTCCATAGGATTGTTCCACCCGATTTTGATAGATTTGTTTTTCTTCTTCATTTTCAGTTCCTTGTAATTTCGCTTCAAAATATTGTTGTATCAATTCTATTACCATATCTTTTTTATTTTCTTTAGGCTGTACGATTAAATATATCTCTATCCCCTCTTTGGATTCACAGAAAAAGATATTTTCATACATTGTTTCGTCTAGTCCAATTTGATCTATTATTTCTTCCTTTTCATAAATAATCACAGTGTCTAATTTTTCCTCTACCACTTGAGTCAAATTATTATAATCCATTTGTTGTTGAGTAAGTTCTTTGAGTTCTCTATTGATTTTATTCAGTTCTAACTTTTTTTCTTTGGTACCACAACCAGTTAATATCAATAAAAAGCTTAATAGAATTCCTATTTTTTTCATACAATCACCATTTGTAGTTTGTTCTTTTTTGTATAATTTATACTGCTTTTTCCATATTAAAAATGGTGATTGCTTATGGAACATTCAATTTGGCTACAAGGATTTCAGAAAAATAATAATAAAACAGAATTAAAAAAGAAAAAAGTTGATATCTGTATCATTGGTGGTGGAATGGCAGGAATGTCAGTTGCATTTGGTTTAAAAGACAGTGATTACGATATTCTTTTGATTGATAAAGGAACCATTGGTTTTGGTGCAACTGCATATACGACTGCCAAAATATCTTATTTACAAGAACTTCCTTATCAAAAAATTGCTTCTATGCATGGTAGTGATGCAGCACAACTCTATTATCAATCTCAAAAACTGGCCTTTGATGAAATAAAAAAGAGAATTGAAAAATATCAAATCGACTGCGACTATCAAGAAGTCAATGAATATATTCTTGCGAATCAGGAAAATGAAGTTGCAAAAATTAAGAAAGAAGAAACTTATTTTCAAAAGTGGAAAGTCCCTTATCATACTGTAAATACATTAAGTATTCCTATTCCTTTTCAATATGGGATTGGTGTTTTAGGGGCTGTTTTTCATCCTTTAAAGTATCTTTATGGATTAAAATCTCTGATTGAAAAACAAATAACGATAGGCGAAAATATATGTGCAACGAAATTGGAGCAAAAGGATGATGGTTATGTCATTGATACAAATGTAGGAAAAATAGAAGCTACCATCGTTGTAGTATGTACACACTACCCTTTTTTTGTAACACCTAGTTTTATTCCACTAAAAACACATGTTGAAAAATCTTATATCATAGCTTCTCAAGTAAAAGATACGCAATCGCTTTCTTGTATTACAACTGGTATACCTATGCATTCGATGCGGTATCATCAGAATTATCTCCTATATGGAAGTTATGCTCATGCGTTAACCAGTCATTTCGATGATGTTGAAAATTTTGAAAAAATGAAGGATCGTTTTCAAAAGCATTTTGAACAGGCAGTTGATTTCATATGGTTTAATCAAGATATTGTTCCTAATGATGGACTTCCCTTTATAGGTGAAACACAGAAAGACTCTAATCTTTTTCTTGCAACTGGGTTTCATACTTGGGGAATGACCAATGGAACACTTTCAGGTATGATTCTATCAGATTTGATTTTAAAAAAATATTCTATTTACGAAGAATTATTTTCAATCAAAAGAAAGTGGAATTTTACAAGAATAGGTCATTTTTTGATGGATGGATTACGATATGGAAAAGCATATACACAAACCGCTTTAATCAAAAAACCGAAGTTTTATCAAAATCATGTATGTGTTATTGTTGAAGATGGAAAACGAATTGGTATTTATAAAGATGAGAAAGGAAAAGAACATAAGGTACTCAATACTTGTCCGCATATGAAATGTCATCTTATCTTTAATGAAAAAGAAAAAACATGGGATTGTCCATGTCATAGTTCTCGCTTTGATATTGATGGCAATATCATAAGAGGCCCAAGTTCGAGTTCGATTCAAATACATAAGAATTAACTTTTTGCTTATATTTATCCTTAATATAATCCACTAAATAGTGTCCTTCATATTGTGGTGTTATCACGCGCATTTGTTCTCGAATTTTTTTATATGGTCCAAGTAAGAATTCTCTAGGAATTTGTTCTGTTTCTAAATATTCTTCTACCAATCGATTCTCCTTTAAAGAGCATAACAGTTTTAAGGTAAATACATTATATATATAAGAAACTGCTTTTTCATCCAACTGTCTATTGTAACCATAATGATACATGAATTCTTCTAATTCTTTTGACATTAAGTCCATCTTTAACTCTTGATAAGCTACATTATCCAAATCACAAAAACAAACATCATTTTGATTGATCAAAATGTTAGAAATGGAAATATCTCCATATCGTATTTCCATTTGTTCCAGTTGCCGCAATTTTTGACGTGCCTTTAATAAATAATACAAAAGTTGTGTACGTGTGATTAGCTCCATACCTATTTTTCTATAAATACTCTTACTGATGGTATATCCCACTATCTCCTTCCCGCAGGAAATAGATGACAAAATTTTAATATCGTTCATTTCTTTTAATTTATCTAGTTGATACATTCTTTTCAATTTTTCAAATTTATTTTCAATCACATCTTTAGTACAGTAAATAGAACTCCATATTTTTGCAAGGGTATTATCTCCAAAAAGAGAAGGGTTTTCATAAAGGACAGCTTCAGAACCATAATTAAAATAAGATTGTTCACATAAAGACAAAAACTGGCGGGTTGTTAATTTTATATTTGGAAAAGATTTCATACACATCACAAATAGATATTATAATATAAAATAAAAATATTGTAAATAAAAATAGGTTTTACCCTATTTTATTTTTGATTCCTTTGGCACCATTAAAAGTACTTAAAATATTACTATCAAAAGAAGATAATTTTTGATTTGCATTTTTATAGTCTTTAATGGCAGATGTAATCATATCATCTAGCAAAGTTGGATAATCTTTGATTCCACGCCACATATAAAATGATAAACTTCCTGGTATGGTATTGGGTTCATTGACAAATACTTCCTCTGTTTCACGATTGATTAAAAAGTCAATCCGAACCGTTCCTTTTAAATTTAAGGTACGGAAAGTTTGAATGGATAAATCTCTTACTTTTTGCTCTATTTTTTTGGAAACACGGGCAGGAATGACCATTTCCCCTGTTGACATTTTTCCAGTACCCTTCATTCCTATTTTACTCTTTCCTTTTCCACCTGAAAGGTATTTATCATCAAATGTTAAAAATTGATTTTTGGTTAACATTTCTGCAAGGAAGGAAGTTTCTTGATACTCATGATTTCCAAAAACGCTACAGTTCACTTCTAACAAATTAGGTACTACTTGTTCTACAATAATCTTATTATCATAAGTAATAGCCTCTGTAATACATTGATCTAGCTCCTTTGCAGAAGATGCGATAGAGATCCCAATACTACTTCCAAGTTTGGCAGGTTTTATAATCACTGGATATCCTAGCTTTTTCACTTCTTTTGCAACTTTAGCACTATCCATCAAATATTCGCTATCATAAAACCATGTATATTTCGGAATAGGTATTTGATTCAATTCCATTAATTGGCGCTGTATTACTTTATCTTGGCCTAGGGCAGCACCAATGACATCACAGCCAACATATGGGATTCCAACAAAATCTAAAAAACCTGCAAGCGAACCATCTTCGGCTCCTTTTCCATGTACGATTGGAAAGGCAATATCCAATTCTGCAACATTATGGCGAAACATTCCTTTGATGGTTTGTAAGAAAAAGCCTGTTTCTGTTTTGACTAACATTACCTTTTTTGCATAACGTTTTAGGGTATCAAAGTTACGATATACATCCATTTCCATTAACATTTTACCTGTATACCAAGTACGATCTTTTGCTACATAAATGGGAATGATTTCATATTTGTTTGTATCCATGTGTTCCATCGCTTGCACTGCTGTAATGATACTTACTTCATGCTCTACACTTTCTCCACCAAAAATAACACCCACTTTAATTTTCATAAAATTCACTACCTCTCGTTAAATATATCTGGCAAATCATTTTCTAGTAAAACATAGGTTTCTTTTTCACTTAATGTTTGTATCAAAGGAAATGCCTCTTTCACATCATTCAGTACATAAATATTTTTTTCATTATATTTCTTTTGTATCAATGCACGATAAATGGGTTCTGTTTGTTTTTGTCCCACTAAAATCACCACATCAGCTACTTCTGATATTTGTTCCCCAAATGTTGCATTGAGTTTATCTTGTTCTGCACCCATTTCAATCATGCCTGGCGTTACAACTATTTTTTTACCTGGCATTAATGCAAGTGTATCTAATGCCATTTTAGCACCCACTGGATTGGAATTATATGCATCATCTATTATATTTATCTTCCCCATTTTTTTGAGTTCTAAACGGTGTTCTACTGGTTTTACTTTTTTGACTCCAGCTTGTAATTGTTCTATTGACATTCCAAATTCATGTCCTAAAGCAATTCCAGCCAATAAATTATATACATTGGCTTGTCCTAGTAATTTGCTTGTAAAATGGTGCGTTTTCTTGATACCTTTCCATTCCACATCAAATGTCGTACCATCAGCATTTAGTTGAATATTAGTTGCACGAACATCTGCTTTGTCATTATCAATCCCAATCCATACAATTTTACAATTATTTTTGAGTGTATAACTCACTTGCAATGGATCATCCGCATTCAGTATCCCAATCCCATCTTGTGGTAACGATTCTATTAATTCAAATTTTCCTTTTTGAATATTTTTTTGGGAACCAAAGCTTTCTAAATGTGCAGTTCCGATTTTTGTTAAAATTCCATATTGTGGATGCACTAAATCACAAAGTTCTTGAATCTCTCCTTGTTTAAAGGCACCCATTTCCGCGATCAAAATATCATTAAACTTGTCCAAATGATTGTTGATGGTAATGATTAAGCCCAAAGGTGTATTGAAGTTTTTTGGCGTTGGTAAGGCATTGTATTTCATATTCAAAATGTCACTTGCAATATTTTTGCTACTGGTTTTTCCATAACTTCCTGTAATTCCTATTACTTTGGGATTTATACTATTTAATTTTCGAATGGCTTTCCGTTTAAATTTGATACGAATGGCTTTTTCAATTGGATAATTTATTCCGTTTACTATATAAAGAATATAATAATTCATATAGCTTAACAATCCAATGATGCAATAATAAAGTGGAATATATTTTGTTTGATAGAATACAATCATTCCAATGATAGGAAGTGTATATACTAAATATATGGTTACAAATAAACGTTTCACTCGACTGGTAAACTTTAATGGCAGCTTATTTTGTTCTTTTCCTTCTTGATGTAAAAGGACAAGTGACAATGCTGTATAAAATGTAACAAACAGAATCATTGTCCAAATATCTGTTAGAAAAAAAGTAAATCCAAAAAGTAAAAATAGAAATTCTAAATTTACGAAAATAGATTTCTTATTTTTCCAAAGCCATTTGATATAACGATTTCCTTCATTATACCAATTTTGTTGTAACATATGGACTGATTTTTTAGATTTTATAAATAAATAAACAAAAAAGGGAATCAATGAAATGATAAATTTTACTAACATATTTATACCTCTCAATCTAAAAATTGGTGCAAAATAGAATTGGTTTTTCCAATATATTCTAAATAAGCATAATGTGTTGCATTTTCATAGATAACAACCCCTGAATCAGAAAGCAATTGTTCTAACTCATAGGCTTGTTCCACTGGAACTGCTTCATCCATCTCGCCCCATACAATTAATGTGGGACATTTTATTTTGGAAATGTGTTCTGTAATATCTAAATTGACTGTGTTGACTAAAATTTCTCGCATTCTAGGACTTGCATTTCGATAATCAATGGACCCAATATGTTTTTTGGCAAATTGTTCCAATTTGTTTAATCCAGGCACTTTCTTTAGTGCTTTTAAAGTTTTGGTTTTCAAAGATAATGTCTTAATTTCTTTTTTAAATGGAGAACCAAATAATACCATTTTAGAAACAGGATATTTACTTGCGTACAATAAACTGATCTTCCCTCCAAAAGAATGTCCAACTAGGATTGGTTTTTCTATTTTTAGTTTGCACAATAATTCATGAATACATTCTACATAATCTTGTACCATCCAATCAAATGGTGGTTCACTACTTTTCCCATATCCTGGCAAATCAAGTATCACGATATCATGTGTTTCTTGCAGAGGATCTGCAATTGGTTGCATCATTTCTATATTTTGTCCCCATCCATGTAAAAATACAATGGAGTTTTGTTTTGTTCCGTATCTTACATAATGAATATCCACATCATGTACATTGATTTCCATATGCTTCACCTTAATTCATTATACATGATTCTATATTAAAAAGTAAACTGTTTTTAAAATTTATTATAAAAAAAGGAAATCATATTCAATCCCCATACATTATTTTATTACTTTCATCTTTTCTTTCATTTCAAAAAAATCATCCCAGTTTTGTTCACCTGTATTGAACAGATAAATATTCTGATGGCAAGTATTACATTCTAACATACAAAAGTCTGCATCATTCTTTTTTTCAACATGACATTCTACAAATTCTCCATTATGTCTTCGATAATATCCAATTATTGTATAAGATGTATTTGGACAATGGTCTTGCGGAAGCACATGAGGAATCACTGGAATATTTTCAGATTCGTGGGTTATTAGTTCCTGCCTAAAAATTCGTAACTGGGAAATTATATTATCTATTTGCATATCGTTCCTCCTTCTATTAAAATCGATAAAAAAAGAAGCACTTAATACTTCTCAAAATGAATCAATATTAATGCGAATGCGACCTAGTTGATTCACATAGGCAGATGCTTGTACCAGTGTGCGAATTGCATTGGCTGTTGCCCCTGCTTTTCCAATGACCACACCCATATCTTTTTCATCTACCAATACTTGGATTGTAATGGTATCTTCTTCTCCATCAAATTGTTTCACTGATACCATATCAGGGCAAGATGCTAGACTTTTTACTAAAAATTCTGTTAACGCAACCAAGTCCATATTTATTTACCTTCTTTGTTCATTTTTGATTGATGAAGCTTTTCCATAATTCCCTGTTTTCTAAATAAATCTCTTACAGTGTCTGTTGGAATCGCTCCTGTGTTCAACCATTTTAAAGCAATTTCTTCATTGATTTTGATTTCTGCTGGTTCCATAATTGGATTATAAGTTCCTACTACTTCAATGAATCTTCCATCTCTTGGACTTCTTGAATCAGCTGCAACAATACGATAAAATGGTCTTTTTTTAGCACCCATTCTTTTCAATCTTAATTTAACTGCCATAAAGCACCTCCTTGTTTCTGCTATGAAGTATATCATATTTGTTAATTGGTGTCAACCTTTTTATATTAACACTTCATTTTATTCTTAATTTCTTTTTTTATGCAGGTTTTTTGTACACTTTTGATTGAGTCTCGCATACATTAAAGTGAGGGGTGATATCGTGGCTTACAAGGAAATTGTTACAAAAGCAGTCATTGGTAAAGGGAAAAAATATTTTAAAAATAACTACACAATAACAACAGAAAATGAACCAACTACTGTTTTGGGATGTTGGGTAATCAATCATAAATTCAAAGGATATAAATCGGGAGATAAAATCGGAGTTGATGGATCATATGATGTCAATATTTGGTATTCATATGATAGTGATAGCAAAACTACAGTTGTAAGTAAAAAAGTAGACTACAATGATTTATTCAATGTAAAAGTAAAAGAAAATGCCGATTTAACAGGTGATACAGATATTATTGTTCGTACACTAAAACAACCCAATTGTGTAAAAGTAAATATTGATGAAAATGGTAATATCAACTTCGATATTGAAAAAGAACTAGGTGTGGAAATTGTTGGAGAAACAAAAATGAAAATTGCGATTGAAGAAGATGAAGAACCATGGGACGAAATTGAAGATGATGTTAATGACGATGTATTGAATGAAATTGAGGAATCTGTTAATCCAAATTACATGAATGATACTACTGAATCAAATGAAATAAATTAAAATTTCATCTGCTTTTGAATCATCCTTATTTTGGATGATTTTTTGATGCAATGAAAAAATAGTTGTTACACTATTTTTTTCATATTACATTTCTAAATCGTCTTCGTCATCAAAATTCCAATCATTGCCTTCCGCTTCTTCTTGGGCATTTTGAATTACTTCTTCTGGGATTGTAATGGTTCCTACTTTATCAAAATCATAGATTGTTATAGTAATTGTAGCAGATGTAAGTTCCACATCTTCTTCTACTGTCATTACATCTTTTAAATCCATAACTATTTTTGTAATATAATTAGATTCTTTATCTATGTATGCATCAATAACTACATCTTTTTCAATTTGATATTCTTCGACACTATCTGCTCCCATTGTACCTAACAATGCAGTCATATCTTCTTTTGAAATGGTCAATTGATAGCAGTTTGCTGCTTTATCATCTGATTTCTTTTTTTCAATTTTTTTGGCATGTTCTGCAATAGATAAAACATCATTACTGTCATCATCATCAGAAATTTCTTTTGTCCAAGTATCTCCCATCATTTCTTTTGTGTAAGTAATAACTTTTCCATCTACAGTTTGTGTATAACCTTCTGTAGAAAGTTTCATTCCCATCATTTCAACGCTCATATTCATCTTTGAAGTTTTTGATTTCACATCCATTTTGGTTTCTATTGTAGTTGGAATTGTCATTTCAACACCAGATGATTTTACTCCAATGTTCATTTCCATTTTCATGGTAAAATTAGATAAAGCATCCATTTTCTTTTCTGCCGTAGCAAATACTTCTTTGACATTTTCGGTTTTCCCACAACCTGTTAGTGCAACTACTGATACAAATAGTGCAACTAACCATTTAGATTTTTTCATAAATCCACTCCCTTTCTATAATTCAGTATACAACATTTCTTTTCATTTTAGCAATATAATTTTAACAATTATGAAAAAAAAGTAGAATTTTGTCTACCTTTTGATTTTATAAAAATATGATATGCTCTTTGCAAATTGGTATAAAATACGATTGCTTTTATTCATCGCATAACTTTTACCAATGGCTTTCCCACCAATTGTAAAAGCAGCAATTACTGAAGTAACCAATAATGTAATCATAAATTTATCCATTGGGATTACCTGTGATAAAGAAAGAGCAATAATTGCGCCTGCTGATCCAGATACAACTCCACAAATATCTCCAACAACATCATTACAGAAAGATGCGACTTTATCCGCATTCTTTTTTAGTTTAACTGCAATGTCTGCTCCTTTTACTTTTCTAGCATTCATTGAGTGAAATGGCTTTTCATCTGCTGCAGTAACTGCAACTCCAACCATATCAAATAAAACGCCCAATAAAATAAATACTACAACTAATAAAATACCAACCATAATATTCACATTTG
Source organism: uncultured Bacilli bacterium (assembly GCA_910586425.1). The sequence continues at coordinate 6,890 of CAJUHL010000031.1, read as the reverse complement.
GTATAATCATTTCGGAAGTAAATGAAAAAGCAAATGATATCATAAAAGCAGTGAATGTAATTCGTATTATCCAATTCCAATCTGCCTTATTTTTATTCATTTTTTCTTTTTTCCTTGTTTGCGCTTTTAAATTTTTGACTTCTTCGTCCATGTAAATTTTATCCCCTTTAACATAAAAAAAATAAATGAATGGCAATCGGTATGGTAAACTTTACGTCTTAAGGTCAAGCAGGATTTCCCCCATTTCTACTTTCCGTTACCAGAGTAGCGGTTCCCCTTTAAAGAAATGGATATATCGTTTCCGAATATATGGCTTGATTGCCACTGAGTACGCACTGCAATCCCATACCAATAGGCACTCTAGGAGATTTCCTCACCAACACAATTTTTGATTAGTTCTTTTTTGCAAATAATATTTCAAATTGCGATAATCAAATACATTTGGCCAAATCCATTTGATTTGCTCAACTATCCCAAATTATTCACGCAAGACAAGCTACACTACTCGTAAGTTTCCCCACATAGTAGGTTCAATCCTAGGTCGTCATCAGTCCGTCAATGATAATCATATATAGGCTAATAACAAGTCTAGGTCTCCGCGAATATTGGGTCGGGTTTCATATGCCATTATGAATCGCCCAATATTCAACCTTCCAGCACCCACCCCAAACTGGGCGTAAGCAGCAGGCACAAGAAGTTTCACAGGTATGCTCTTTAGTGGATTTTTAGCCCCACCTTCATCAAAAATGTAATTGACTAGAATAATGTGCCATCAATTTACAAGTAACATTATATCAAAAATATTCATTTTGTCAAATTCATCCAATACTTTAATATATGCAATTTACTAAAAAAATACATTTTAACTAAACCAAAAATAAAAGTATTTATAATTGAAATATTATTTAGTTTTAACTTTACCATAATCTATTCCAATATATTGTTTTAAAAAGTAAATCTTATCAATATCTTCTTTGAAAATCAGATTAGCAAACTCAATTGCTTTTTCAATATGTAAAATTTCATAATCATTAATACAACTTCTGTAAGTTGCATGAAACAAATTATATTCTAATCTTTCATAATCAAACAACGCACTAGCAATATACTGAAGTATATGATAAAAGGTATTAATATAATTTTGCCATAACAAAGCATCATTTGTCCCATTTGGTGTTCTAAATTCAATAACAGAAACTGGAATAGTAGATTTTCTATGGAGTATTTCCCCTCTATTCATCAAATGATTTTGATTCATTTTTAGCCTTATGGCATATCTTTTTGAATCAAAACAACTGCATATCATTTCATTCGAATTGTTGCATCGTATCATACGGACTAATTCAGGTGTAATTGGTAATGCATACGTAAGCGCAGAATTTCTGATATGAAAATCGAATCCCCTTGAAAGACGAAATAGGATATCCTCATAATAAGAAAAGAATTTCAAAAATGGCACCAATTTATCCTCTTGAAATGGGACATCCAAATTCACCTGAAAACTTGCATTTTGAAAAGTTGGATTGATATACTTTAAAGTTTTACTTAATTTAAATAATAAATTCCAAGTTTCCTTTCTATTTGTTAAAGGAGGAGAAACAATTTCTAATCCACCATACAGTAACGATAAATCCTCCATTATCTCCCACGAATCATCTAATTTATTTTTAATCAATCTTTCTGTATTATTATAATCTATCTCTTCCATTTCAATTTCGATACCAAAAATCGATTTCTGGTCAAAATGAAGTAAATGTCGATAGTTTAGTTCCGTTTTTATTACGTCTTCTATTAATTCTTTTTCTTGCATAATTTTTTCTTCCTTTTTTATATTTATATTGTATTCTATCATATTTTCGTTATATTACAACAAAAAAAGAGAAGCAATTCACTTCTCGTTATTTTTAATATAGAAATGTATCTGTATCAGTAGCACAATTAGAATACATGAACATACAAGCATTAAATATTTTCCTCGCGAATGGCGTCTAATATATTTTCTTTCTTGATTTTACTACTCGCATACCACATTGTCAAAAAGACAATCAGGAAAACACCTAGTATAACAATGCCAATACTATGCCATGGAATTACAAATTGTTGATCTACCATGTCATCAAATGCCAAGAAAAACAAATATACCACACCTATCGATACAGGGATTCCATACAACAGTGATTTGATTCCAAAGAAAATGCTTTCAAATGCTAAAATTTTATTAAATCCATTTGGTGTTAATCCCATGCTTCTTAACATCGCAAATTCCTTTCTTCTCAAATTGATACTGGTATTAATGGTATTGAAAACACTGGTGACACCAATTAAAGTTACAAGTGTGATAAATCCATATAGTAACATTTTTACAACGAAAACAAGGTTATTCATCAACTTCATTTCTTCTTTAACATTAACATAGCTATATAAGCCACCAGCCTCTGTTTCTAGTAATTTGGATAGACTTTTATCCAATTTGTCATATTTAGAAGCTTTTATCATTACATTTTTTATTGTAGAACTACCAATTCCAATTTCTTCTCTTGCAAAAATATCATTATATTTTGGATACATATTTTCTGATACAACAATAATCAATCGTTCCTCATAAGCACCTGTAATATATAAATCAAATCCCATAGGATATTTTTCGGTAAAATAGAAATTTCCAATTTCTCTTGAGCACACGACTTCATCTTTTTCTGTTTCTTCATCATAATTATTATAATTATGAAGACAAAGTGGTAATGTATCAGGTAACCATTTGTATTTTTTCATACGAACTGTTTTTCTAGAATTTTCTGTATAATAAGTACTTTTGGTATAATTAATGATAATTGGTCTTTCTTCTTTTAATCCAATTTCGCCTTTAAAACGATTGTAACTCTCTTGATCTAATCCAATCAATAACACATCGATTTCATCATCTTTTTGAATATCCAATTTTGCTTGTTCTAAAAATTTTTCTTCATAATTTTCATTACTAATCCCTTTGGTAAAATATTCAGATGTCTCTGTAATTACAATATCTTCCACTTGTTCATGATTTTTGATTTGATCGATTATCTTCTCTTGATTTTCTGAAGTTCCAAATGTTGCAATCATATCATAATTAGGAAGTCCTGTATAGTCTATCGATGTGGATATTCCATAGTACATAATTCCACTAAATGACACAAACAAAACAATACTAATAAATAAAGAGATAATTGTAATACGATATTTTCGCTTATTTCGTTTGATATTTTTTAAAGCAAGTTCTCCTTCCATTCCAAAAAGAATTCGTACCCATTTTCTTGTTTTTATTTTTTTAGAGTTGATTTTAATGTCATCATTTTGCCGTATGGCCTCAATTGGCGTGATGCGACTTGCCTTTCTGGCTGGTAAATGAGCAGATATCAAAATAACAACAATCATAAATAAAATAGGAATTTCAATAAATAATGGATAAGCGGATAAGGCCAGTGGAACTGCAAAGGCTTCTGGTAATAAATGATTGATAATAGCAATCACGATTCCAATTCCTACAAAGGCTCCTAAAATTCCAAGAGGTATTCCGATGATTCCTACTAAAAAGGCTTCAAAAAATACTGTTTTACGTAATTGTTTTTTTGTAGTACCAATGCTCGAAAACAAACCAAATTGTTTTTTACGCTCCATAACAGATATCGCAAAAGAATTGTAAATTACAATTATACATCCAATGGATACTAGGGTAAGTACAATTAAGATTACCTTCGTCATTGAAGATATCATATTATTGTATTTGCTTACTCCAGAAAGAGAAAGTAAAGACGAATTGTACCTGATTTTTGCATCTTCATGTCCAATGTTTTTTAAAATGGTTTGTGTATTGGAATATGTATCTTTTGTTTTTTTATAAGTAAGATAAACATTTAGGGAACTAATATCAGTATGCTGATCTAATGTGATACAAGGAAAAGCATAATTAGAGTATTCTGTTTCTGTATAATTTCCATCCAAAATTCCTACAATTTGATACGTTTTTGAAGTTTCATTACTCAATTCAAAGCGATGATTCCATTCAAATGATTCTGGATTTTGTTCATCGACTGCATTTTCCATAAGTGATCCTAATGATAATGTAATTTTGTTTCCAACTTGATAGATTTCATCCAAATATAAGATTGAACTTGGAATCACGATTTCATTTTCATTTTCAGGCATTCTTCCTTCTTTTAAAGTAAATGTTTTTAACATTTCCAAATTGACTGCACTTACTTCAATAAATCCTTTATAACTATCTTGTTCTAATCTAGAATATCCCAATATTTTAGCATAATCTACATGTTTGACTTTGATGTTTTTCTTTATAATATCCAATTTTTGGACATCTATATTTTCAATCATAACATGATGTGAGCCTTCTGTTTGCATAATCATTTTGACACTATTATCACGTAGGGATGAAAAGAGTAAGCCAATTCCAACCATTAGGGCTGTTGATAAAATTACCCCAATAATAGTTACAATGGTTCTTTTTTTATTCATCATCATATGTTTGATGGTTAACTTATTTAATATATTCATTATTTCACCAACTCATCACTTATGATTTTTCCATCTTCAATGGTAATGATTCTTCCTGCATTTAAAGCAAGTTCATGATCATGCGTAATCATGATAATGGTTTGTTTATATTTTTCATTGGATAATTTGAGTAGCTCAATAATTTCTTTGCTACTTCTACTATCTAAATTTCCTGTTGGCTCATCTGCAAGTAACAAAGCAGGATGATTCATCAAGGCTCTACCAATACTCACCCTTTGTTGCTGTCCCCCAGATAGTTCATTTGGTAAATGTTTTACACGATTTTGTAATCCGAGAGTATCAATCAACTCATCTAGATATTTTTCATCTGGCTTTTTATTGTCTAGTAATATGGGTAATGTCATATTTTCAGCTACATTTAAAATAGGGATTAAGTTATAAAATTGATAAATTAAACCCACTTGTCTTCTTCTAAAAATAGCCAAGTGTGTCTCATTTAACTGATAGACATCTTCTCCTCCTACATATACTTTCCCACTGGTTGGTCTATCCACACCTCCCAAAATGTGCAATAAAGTACTTTTTCCAGAACCACTCGCACCAACAATGGCCACAAATTCTCCTTTTTCTACACAAAAACTAATATGATCTAAAGCAATTACTTCTGTGTCTCCTTTTCCATACGTTTTACACAAATTCTCAACTTTTAATATTTCCATACTTTTTCTCCTCTCTAAATACATTCTACTTTTACCATATGACTATTTCATGACTTTTTTTATGACAATTTTGTCATACACTACAAATGGAATTATATCATAATACAAAAGAAAAAACCAACTTGGTTTTCATTATTGTTTGATATAAGGCTTTTTTTGAATATCCATTTCAGAATCAAAATTTATCATATTGGGCATTCCCTTTAATATGGTTCCTTCCACCATTGTTCTTTCTTGTTCTTCTGGTTTTTTGTTATCTAATCTTTTAGGCTCTTCAGCAACCTTGACTTTTTCTGAATCTTTTTGGAAAGTGTGCTCTTGATTTTTTTCTTTCTGTACTTCATTTTTCGATTGTTCTAACAATTGATAATATTCATTTTTTATAGTTTTTATCTTTTGTTCTTTCTTTTGAAAAGAAGCAAGGAAAAAGGCAAAGTGACCAATTGAAATCAAAGGAATACTCACCATAATGAATGGAGTGGATTTTATGATAATCAACATTGCAATTACAGCTATCACTGAAATACCTAAACTTAAAATAATACGTTTTTTCAATTTATTTTCTTCTTTTTGGCAAAGATTCTCCATAACTAATATATTATTTTTTGGCATCTTTAAATTTTGCCTTTCGACTTGCGTCATTTTTCTCATTTCCTGCATATAATTCCTACTTTCTAATAAATTGACTACAATCAGCGAGTCCATTACTTTGTAATGGATTTATACTCTGGTATTCACATCCAGCTTGTAAAAGCATCTCTCTAATTTGTTTTAATTCGTTTTGATATGTTTGATTTTCCTCTTCTAATCTTTGAATTTCTTTTTCTTTGATTGTTCTTCTGGCTTTGATTTTTGTCATAAAGTCACTCGCCTGTTGGAAAATGATATCCACTTTGTTAGCATCATTTAGTAATCTTTTTTGTATCGTTGGGTAAACTCTTTCCTGTTCCACTTTTTGTTTTAACTTCCGCTGCTTATATTCTTGTTCTTGATGAAGACTATTTTGAATGCGTTCATAGTCTTTTAATAAATGTTCTAATCTTGCCTGCATAGAATCTAATTCATAGCGGTGTAGTTTTTTTAAAATCGCATGATTTAAGCATATAAAACGAAACAGTTGCTCCTTTATGGATACCTTTTCTCCCAATTCTTCTAAAGCCAACTGATTATTTTGGCGATAAAACTGAACAAATAATTGAAGGTTATTTATTTTCTTCTTTTTTTTCAAGTATTCTATCATCAATTTGATCAATCGCATTTTTTGCTCTTTTTCATAAATTGCATCTGCTAATAATTCAATTTGTTCTGCATAGTTTAATAAAACTCGATTTTCTTTATCACATTGTCCATCATGATTTTCTCTCATTTTGGCTGCAATTATGTTCTTTTTTTTCTCAACTTTGGAAAGCAATTCTAAACATTTTTGATATGCATTATCAGAAGTAAGCTCTTGTGTTAAAGCGGCAATTGTTTGCGCGTTTTTTTGAATAAGTCCTTCTCGATTTATCATTACATACCATAAAAATCCATATACATTCATTGCTTCATCCCCCAATACATTGCCCTATTCTAGCATACGGTATATGGATTGTCAAATTTTCTTATTTTTCAGATAGTGTTGCCAAAGTGTGGAGATATAGAAAAAAATCATGAAAACCAAATAAA
>CAJUHL010000030.1 GCA_910586425.1 uncultured Bacilli bacterium | reverse complement strand
GTACTTTGAAGATTTCCGAGATTATATTACAGTGTATCCAGCGAAAAGGATATTGTACTGAAAAGGAAGTTGTATATATTCTTGGCAATAAATATAGGTATGAAGTTACTGAAACGCAGATTAAGCGCAGTCTGAATGAGATTATGGGTTTATATGGACTGAAAAAGGTCAAAGCAAATAAGGCATTGAAAGAACAGTATCATATTCAATCAGACGGTTATCCCAATATCATTATTGAGGATGTAGCTTGATATGGTGTAGGTAGGGGTAAAAGGTGGGGGGAATATAACTTATATATCTCTGTTATATAACCCCCTCCTTTTACCTCAATGCTTGTCAATACCTAATTTGAAAAATATAAGAAAATATGGGAAATACATTAAAAACTGAATAATCAAACAAAACCCAGAGACAGTATGAATCAATCGTATTGTCTCTTTTATTATGAATAGGAATCGGAGCATACAATCGGGATGCTCAATTATTAGTGAACACGATTTTGTGTTGGCTATCTAAAGACGTATCGAAAGGAAGTATCTAACTAAGCAATGCAGGAAATAAACATATTAGATTTAAAGCGTACAGGCATAAAGCCATTAAATAAACTTGAAACGTTCATGCTGATAGAAGGAACAAAGCATTATTATATTTCATCCGAGGGAAGGTTAGCCAATAATATTAAGGGCAAATTCTATGTACATAATGAAACATTAGCAAAATCAACAAACAGGGTTCATTGGAAGGTATTCTATGAAGATGAAAGCGATGTAGAATATAAAAGAGATGTATATGCAGATAATTTAGTGGCGCAGACATTTTTAGAACCAGTAAAGGGTAAAAACAAAGTATATCATATTGATGGTGATAGTTCCAACAGTAAATACAATAACCTGATTTATGTCTCTGACAGTGAAATGCATAGTCTGAAAAATGGGAAGATCAGTGTAGAAGATTTGGGTAGAGAACAGAAATATATACCATTCCTGAATAATAATCTTATGAAAGCAAAAAGGCTGTGGAATGATATGCAGACACGCTGTTACAATATAAAATTACATAACAGATTTCCGGAATATAAGGGATGTACCATATGTGATTACTGGCTGGAAGATAAGGAACGATTCTATAAATGGGTAGAAGAGAATTACTATATGACTGGTGATGAACAGATGGACCTTGATAAAGATATTTTGTTCAAAGGTAATAAAGTATACAGCCCTGAAACATGTGTATTTGTTCCTCATACGATCAATACTTTGCTTTTAAACTGCAAAAGAAAACGGGGTAAATATCCGCTTGGAGTGAGTTATGAGAAAAGCAAAAATAAGTATCGTGCATCACTGAATGTTGATGGTAAGAATGTTAAACTGGGATATTACAATACTCCAGAAGAAGCATTTCTGGAATATAAGAGACATAAAGAAGCACTTATAATTGTAATGGCTGACAGATACAAGAGTAAGATTCCAGATAAAGTATATGAAGCTATGATGAACTGGAAGATTGAGATGGATGATTAAATTTAGGAGGACATTTAATTATGACAGATTTTGAAAAGAAGATTAAAACCAAACTGATTGAAGACGAATATGCGGAGAAGTTTCACCGATTAGATACGGAGGAAACCATAGCGCATATCAACCATGATAATCAGGAATTATGCAGAATTAATGAAAAAAGAGTACAGCTTGAAGCAGAGATGGAAGTAGAAAAGAGCTTATTGAGATATTAAGATTGGAGGGCATTTAACTATGAATAAAACAAATACAGCAGAATCGAAATTAAACATGATTAAATTAGTATGTGCGGAGCGTGACCGTAAGGAACGTGATAGGGTAAGGGCAAACAGGATTGAAATGGATAGAAGGGATGAAGCCGAGAGGGAAAGAATACAGCATAGTAGCAACCTTCTCAATTCTTACATTGAAAAAGTAATGGCAAGAGAAGAACAGCAGAACCAGAAGCATAATCAGATTTTACAGAATATTCATGAAGAGGGTGTACAGAGAAAATCAGAAGACGCATACAGGACAAAAGAGATGACTGCTGCCATAAACAGAGGTATCAGGAACGCGGAGAAAAATGAAGAAGATAGTAAATCATGTGATGCTTATATGGACCGAAATAGAAGATTGTTAGATAAGGGGATGGAATCGGTAAAGAGGGAACGAAGTAATACATATTTTAGTTAATGGAGATGGGTTAGTAGAGTAGTGTGATTTATTATAAGGCATATCGGATAGGGTGGACTTATTTGGTATGCTTTATTTTTTTTGCGGATTTTTGTCGGGATATGGAAATGGGAATGTATTTATGGTATGATAATAAAAAAAGATAGTATTAACTTGGACAATGTAGGGATGAGATTATGGGGGATATATGTATGAATAAAAAATATACAGTGTTTTTAAGCTCAACATATGAAGATTTACGAGAAGAAAGAAGGGATGTTATTCATGCATTACTTGAACTAGATTGTATACCTTGTGGCATGGAAACATTTCCAGCAGATGATGATAAACAATTTGAATTTATAAAATCAGTTATTGATGAGTGTGATTATTACATTTTGGTTATAGCAGGTCGGTATGGTAGCATTGGAAAGAATGGAAAAAGTTTTACAGAGATGGAATATAGATATGCAATAAAAAAGGGAATTCCTGTTTTGACATTTATACATAATAATATTGGTTCTATAAGTTTAGATAAAAGTGAAAAAAGTGAAGAAAAAAGAAAAAAGTTAAATGCCTTTATACAATATGCTTCAAAAGGTAAGATGGTAAAATATTGGAACAGTAAAGAGGATTTGGCAGGAAAAGTTTCAAGATCTATGATATCAACTATAAAAAGGCATCCATCTGTTGGATGGATACGTGGAAATACTATAATTAATGAAGAAGCTGGATTGCATGAAAAATTAATAAATAGATTGGTCGATGTAGAATTAGCAGGGTAAAATTTTCTTAATGCCCTATTGACATCCGTATTATAATATGGTATATTATTCGGTCAGGCTCTGCTTCGTCAGCACGTCTTTGGCAGACAGCCGCAATATATGATATAGTGTTTCAAATATTTGATTTTATGGTTTCCAAATATTGTTGTATGGGAAATGGTACTAAAGTGGTGGAACTTGCATATTTGAGTGCTCTAATAGATAGATATAAGAATTTTTTATTAGAGCATGTATATGAGATTAATGAGAATTTATTCGCTTTTCTAACAATATTACTTAATGAATTTGAAGATAGTGCTGATAATATGCATGTTTTTGATTTTGCATGTAAAGCAAATTTGAGATATCGTTGTAATGTAATGATGCAACTTGAAAAAGCATTTGAAGAAAGCAATTATGATCCATCTTTTGATTTCAATTTTTATATAGAAAACAATGATTATTTAAATAATAGAGATGGTTTGTTATTAAAGGCTTTAGAAGATATAGCAGATGAGATAAAGAAAAGCATGGAACAACCTTCTGATATTTTTGATTATTTGGAAAAGATGGCTTATTTAATGTATTTTGATGATTATGTTAAAGGTGTAAAAAAGGAAAAGTTAATTGAAAAATTAGTTAATAATAATATTGTTATAAAAGAACTTGAGAAAGAATTTAATAATAGTGAGGTATTTTCATTAGAAGATATTGAATAATGAAGATTTATTTTTATATGAAGATAATATAATAAGTGAAATGGCTATATTTGAGCACAATATTATATCTGATATAGCCATTTTTTTACCGATTTATCAAAGCTAAATAAACACTTAAAATAATTGATTGCAGGAGTGATATTTAGTATAATGTATGCTGTAGTCAGTAAACAAAAATAATGAGGTGTGATTTATTAGATATGTATCCCCTATATAGTAGGTACTTAAATATTTCAGATGGAAATATACCCCCCTACCCATATAAACAGTAAAGGCACATCAGGTAACAAAATATCTGATGTGCCTTATTTTTTTACGCTGATATTGGAATCAGAAGAATTGCAGGCATAGTTCTTTCCACTAAGAGCAGTAAGGACCTTTGGAGCATAGGATCTGCTGACATGCAGAATTGTATCATCGGTAAGAGTGATATCGTTATTCTGGATGGATCTGATTTTGCTTAATGAGACAATACAGCTTTGGTTACATTTGATAAATCCGTAAGGAAACAAGGCGATCAGCTCTTGGCTGAGAGTACCGTATTTTTTATATATGCCATGTGATGTATGGAAGGCTATATTGTGCTGTTTGATCTGGAGATAGTAAATATCACTGATTTTTATTTTGGTTGTCTGTGATTTGGTTTTACAAATGTATATCTGCTGATTGTCTATGTACTGCTGCATTGCATCCTGAAGAGCTGACTTTCCGTAGGTGTTGATGAAGGACTGGATATTGGTGAGAATGTTGGAATTTTGAAATTTACTGGTCATGTGGGTTTTCCTTTTTTGACAGATAATTATTGATTCGTTTGTGTTCTTCTGTTTTATAAACGATTGAGACGGCATTTTTTGACAGAAAACGAGATTTATTTGGGAGAAATTACCAGATGTGTTGTTTGGGGTGCTGGATGTGGGGTGAGGGATTTGATGGAGAGGTAAGAGGGCTGTATAATGAATACAAAATATTATTTGTGAAGGTATACAAAACATATGAGAACGAGCACAAAAAATACAATTATAGCAGGAGTCTTTTCATTAATAGTTGGTTTTATTGGTGGAAAAGTGATAGGTATAAATAATAAACAGGACTTTAAGAATGACCAAAATCTTGAAAATAATCAGACATTCAATATTGTTCTTGATGGAGAGTTGCAAACGATAAGCCCTGATGATTATATAAAAGTGATGGAAGAAAAAACAGAATTATCAAGTAAAATATATCAATTGAAAGTTGAAAATTCTGAGTTGGTAGAAAAGAATAAAAATCTAAATGAAGAAATTTTGAAGATAAATAATAAAATTAAGGAAATGTCTATGCAAGAACAAGAGAATGATATCATTTATTTGAATGAAGAGGATGATTCTGATAATTTACCAAATGAAAAATATATAAATTTATTATCGCAACAGAAACCATATTATATGACTGATTATGTAGAGTTAGTTAGTGATGATAATAATATTACAATGGCAGGAAATGATTACTATGATGGAATAAAAATTTGTGCAGATGGTTATTTTGTTTTATTTAATCTTGATGGAAAATATAAAAAATTAAAATTTGATATTGGGCATGTGGATTATTCTAGAATGAATACTGGTAAAGTTGATATTTATTTAGATAATTTAGATACAAATCCTGTTAAAACAATTGAAGTTGACCCAGAGGGATTGGTTCAGACATTTGAAATGGATTTGGATTATGCTCTACAAATGAAAATTAAAACTACATGCGACAGTCAAGGTGTGTGGTTTGGTATAGTAAATATGAGAGTAATGGAATAAATTGTTTTATAATTTGGGTAAAAAATAAGTTTGATAATGTTCTTGCGATAATTTCATATAGTAATTTACATCAGGAAATGGTTACGATAGTAGTCTTTATTTATATAATTAGTCTCTTATTATAAAAAGACGGCTAATTCTGCACACTACAGTGTGACATACTTTGCCATTTTTTCTTCAAATATATCACGATATGATGTGACATACTTTAAAAACAGGCTGAAAGAAGTTTTGCATAGATGGTTCGGTACATCTCCAAAATCAACTTAACATGTGGATACAACTGCTGGGGGCTTTTACGGACTAAAGCATCTAAATCAAAATGTAAACCTACCGGCATATATCCTTGCACCTGCTGTCCCTGTATCATACATACACTATCATCAATAACCATCACTGCAATTAAACAACCCGTACAACGTTTCTACACCCTTTAAATAAGCCAATTTAGCCATTTTAAGCCATCTACCCTAACAAGTATACCCTTGCATCATTTTAATCTGAAAATAAGCTTATTTAGATTGTACAGAAACGTTAAAACGCATTACAGCGTAATTATACAAAGGGTATTTAGATCAACGGCACAATAAAAGCCTGGCTCCGTTCATCACAAGTCAGGTTTTTAATATATCCGCTCAAACATCAATCCATCATTTCAACATCCAAATAATAACCGTTTCCATCCTTTGTATAAATCATCAATCCTTCATCAGTCCCGCTGTATCCTGTGACTGTATTCATATCTATATATCTGTCATGGAATGCCGTTGTAACGTCCTGTAAGCCTTCCATAACGTCTATATATGCATCATTGTTAATATCATCTATCTGATGCTGTACATCCTTTAATTCGACGCATAGAACGCCAGAATCATTTACATAATAACAGGCGATATCTTCAAGCGGTATGCACTGGTCAAGCGGTAAATATGAGTTTGGTTCATTCATTGCCTGACCACGTTCCATACCTGAGAAATGCGCCATAAATAAAATTGAAATAAGAATAATAGAATATGTGATATATTTCATGGTGTGATTCCCTTCCTTTTTTATCAGGGTGCAATCTGCCAAAATTACACCCTGAATTTATATGAATATGAATTTGTGTGTGCTTATGCCTGTTTTAACCGTTTACGCCCTTCTGTCTCTACTTCTGTACTTCCGTAGTAGTTGCGTATATCTTCCATGCTTAATTTTTTCTTGCTTCTCTTCCTGAATGCTTCCGTGTGAAAATACCACTTCTTTTTCTCTCTGGCCCATTTAAAGCCGATTTCCTTCAATGCGTCTTTATATGCGTATGTGTTACCATCTACCCATATCCAGCAACCAACTATTTCTATATTGATTCCATCAAAGGTTATGATTTTCTGTAATGCTTCACGTAGCTTTGCATCCTCTGAAAAATCATATTTCATATTATTGAAATCTGTCTTTGCGTTGCTCTCTTTGTTGTTCGTTGTCTTGCTTTCATGTCTGTTTTTCAAAACTTTGAAAAGCCTGTCATATTCAGCATTGATTTCCTGTGTTGCTTCCGTGCTTCCGTTTGCATTGTCAGGGTGAAACTTCTTTAATAAATCCCTGTACTGTCTTCTTAATTCTTCTAACGTGGTTACGTTTTTAAAATATTTTCCCATCTCATAACCTCCACAATAAAAAATGTAAAGTCCCTGACAACTCAATAGACTTTACACTTTTAAATGTGATGGGTTATGTGGTTATTATGAAACTTTCTTTTCTAAATCGGTCAGCCTTTTGTCTAACTGATTATACAGTGCGTATAGATCAAGGTAGTCATTGCGGGCTTTTAATAAATTGATGTCCTTACGTAATTCATCTAATTTATTATTGACCTCTTCGAGTCTGCCATATATTTTTTGCTCTACTCTGTCAAGTTCCGAAACAATGGCATTGAATAATTCTCTTGATTCTTTATCCATGGCTTGTCCCTCCTGTAGATAAGATTATATCACATCTGGAGTGTAAAGTCTATTCAGTTGTCAGGGTGCTTTTTGTTTTGTTGTTAAGGTTATTGTACACTATAGTATACTTACAAGTCAATAATAAAAGTACACAAAAATATACTATCTGATTTGTGAAAAGTATATAAAAGTGTACTATGCACTGTTATAATAAAATTAAAAAAACATTATTTAGTTGCTGGTATATACTCCATTATATCCGATGGTTGACAATCTAATATTTCGCATAAATACATAATAGTATCAACAGCAACATTAGAATTATTATTTAATCGGTTTACAATAGTAGGCGATATTTTATATTTTTCTCTTAAATCTCTTTTTTTAATATTTTTTTCTTCCATTAGATCAAAAAGCTTTTTATAGCTGATTGTTCCACTGTATTGTTTTTCTCTTTCTCCCATAAAAAGACACCTCCTTAATTTTATTGTACATTATTGTGTTCGAAATGTCAATATGCATATTTGTACACTATTATGTACAATGCACAAAAATAAAGTATATTTTTGTGTACTATTACTATTGAAATAAAGTACATTAAAGTGTACAATATAATCACAAGGTCAAACAAAACAGACCTACAAAATACAGCCGAAAGACCGAAAAGCTTTCTAATACTTCCGTCCATATACCTGTGAGCCGCTTGATCGGAAGCGTCAATAGCCAGGAAGATGACGGAAGGGCTGCAAATCAGATAAGAAAAGGAGATTGAATTATGTGTATGACAAAGAACGAACTTGAAAAGAAAGTGCAGGAGTTAAGAAGTCTGAAAGCAATGAAAGAAGAGCTTGAAAACGAATTGAAGGCAATCGAGCATTCCATTATTGATTACATGACAGAAAACAAACTTGACACGGAGATCACCGACACGGCAAAGATCACCTATAAACCGCAGACCAGAACGACGCTGGACAAGGCAAGGCTGGAAGAGGATCTCGGCAGTCTGGAAGAGTATGAAAAGAAAACTTCTTTCAACGTTTTAAGAATCAAATAACAGTGGTCACAGCCACTATAAACAGGACTTTAAGCTGTGAGCGTTCCCACCTAATCATGGTGGGAGGTAGTCAAAGGAAGGAGGAACTGTAAATGACAACTGAAGCGGTGGCGGTTTTACAGTCTGATATACTGGAAAGCTATTATGCCAATAATGCAAGGAAACTGCACAGGACAGTTGATAAGATTTTATCTAAATTCGGTGGACTGTCAGACAGGGATAGAGATGATTTTTATTCGCTTGCCAATGAGGTTTTTGTACAGGTATTAAAAAAGTATGATGATTCACAGTCATTTGATGGATTTCTGTATTCATGCCTTTTAAATAATATCAAAACAGATATAACTAAAAGGAATCGTATGAAGCGTAAAGCGGACAGAATGGCGGTTTCACTGGACGCAGTAAACGGAGATGAAGACGGATGTAACCTGATGGAATTTATACCATCTGATTTTGATACATTTGAGGAAGTGATCAAAAGACAGGGGAGCGGACAGTATCAGGGAAAAATTCAGCGTTATATTTCAAGATTATCCAGTCAGCAGGTAAATATCCTGAATCTTCTGGTGGATGGATACAGGCCTTATGAGATACGGGAAATGTTGAAAATATCGCAAAAAGAATATACAGACAACCTGCAAATCATGAGAAGCTACGAAAACGTAAAAATTTTATTTCAGGAGGGAACACCATGAAAATCAGAAAACAGACGTACAGCCTTGACCAGTATTTAAAGTTGATGAATGCGGAAACAATCCGCAGCGATCAGGAATGTCAGAGAAGATCCGGACAGTGGACACCAAACATGGTAAATGAGTTGATTTATACGGTTTTGACTGACAACTATATTCCGCCAGTTATTCTGGGGGAGGAAACAGTAAACGGAATCACAAGACAGTGGATCATTGACGGGCTTCAGCGTTCAAGCACTCTTTCCTTATTCCGTTATGGAAATACCAGAATTACAAAGAATATGGATGAATACCTTGTATCCTATCAGCGGAAAATTTTGGATGAAAACGGAAACGTGAAAAGAGACGAACACGGGGAAATCATGTGGGAACCTGTGCAGTATGATATCCGTAGCAGGACATATGAGCAGCTTCCGGAAGAATTGAAAGACAGATTCAACGGTTATCAGCTGGAAGTTGCCATACATCAGAACTGTGATACAACGGAAATTTCCAGACTTGTCCGCAAGTATAACAACCATGTTTCCATGAATCAGGCACAGAAAGCGTTTACATATGTAGATGTTTTTGCCAGGGAAATAAGAGAGATAACAGAAAACAGATTCTTTCTGGATGTGTATTCCGGCAGCCGGCAGGCCAGAATAAACGGAACGATTGAACGGACGATAGGTGATATTGTACTTCTCTGTAATTATCCTGACAGATACAGGAAGGACACAAAACAGGGCTTTAAATGGCTGAATGAAAACGGTACAATGGATGATTTCAGAAGGGTTAATGATCTGCTTACAAGGCTGGCTGTTTCAGTAGAACCGGAAAATAAAACGTTGTTCAATAGAAAAAATACATATATCTTTGTAGCGGCGTTTAAGGCGTTTACAGAATCTGGAAAGGAAGATACCGAGTTTAACGGATTTCTCAAATGGTTTGTGATCGACGGAAAAAATACGGAAATTGACGGGAAAATGTGGGATTCTCTGGACGTTACCCGTTCAACAAAAGACGCCAGTGTGGTTCATGGAAAAGTTGATTATCTGGTGGCACTGATGGAAAAGTATTTTAAGGAAATCAGAAAAGCAGCGTAACAGTGGAAAATTTGGGGAGGGCGAGTCTCTCCCCATACACAAAGGAAATGAGGGGAATTTATGTATACGATCTCAGATATTATCAAGGATATAGAACGTGGATGTGAAGCAAACAACATGGTTGAAGACTGTTTTTCATACAGGATTGTCTTTTTCGTAAATGAAGAGGATAAAGGTACTAAATTTTATGTAGACACCCCGTACTGCGATTTGCGAAAATCACTGGAAGGAATTGTCAGGAATTATCTGTCTTTGACTAACAGTATTGTGATAGCGAAAACAACAGTCCGGAAAAGCGGAAAATGTGTCTGTTTACAGAGCAGGTCATATTCATTCAGTCTGGACGAATATTTCAGACAGATAAACGGAAAATGTGGAAACAGCAACAGAAGATATGACAGATATGCCATGAGATAGTCTTCAGATGAAGAAGAACATATTGATAATTGAGAAACAGATAATCACAGCGAAAAGCTGATGATAAATAAGGAGGATAAAGTATCATGCACAAATCAGCAAAAATATTCACAAGAGCAGAATTGACCGATGATGGAAAAAGCAGGATGTCAAGGATCATTGACTATGGGAACGGTCACAGAGTAGAAGTTCCCATTAACAAAGACGGAACTGTCAGATGGTTTGATGATTCCAAACTGATCAGAAAGTAAGAATCGGGCTGGCTGGTGCTTTATGGTGGATTCGATTTCCACCACAGCTTTTAACTCATGAGTGTAACCAATAACAAATACATTCGGAAATATGGAGGAAAGCTATATGTTAAAGAGAGCAAATATCAACTGGAATGCAAGACAGCTTGCAAAAATGGCACAGAATGGAACCGTCAGATTTGACAATGCGGTACAGCGTGGTCTTGTATGGGATGATAAAAGGAAGAGTCTTCTGATCCATTCCATGCTGATCGGATATCCCATACCGCCGTTTTATGCGGCGAAAAATGAAAACGGCTATGACATGCTGGACGGAAAACAGAGGACAAATGCCATTGTTGACTTTATCAGTGGAAAACTTGAACTGACAGATGTTCCGGAGATAGAAGTGGAAAATGAAGACGGCACAACGGATATGGTTGATATCAATACTCTTCATTTTGATGAACTGGAAGAGACACTGAGAGACGAGATCACGGGTTATTCCCTGACCGTATACTATTTTGACGGAATCACGGATGATGAGATTTCTGAAATGTTCTTCAGGCTGAACAACGGAAAACCATTATCAGCAATTGAACTGACAAGGGCCAGAGCCAGATCAATGGATACCATACGGGAGATCGGGCAGCATGAATTATTTAAAAGTGCTCTGACAGAAAAAGCAATGGCACGATATACAAATGAGGATATTGTGATTAAATCCTATGCCATGCTTCATGAAGCGGGGCCGTCCATGGAAACAAAGATCATTCGTCCGCTCATGGCTGATGTGGATATTACAGAGGAAGACCGGAAGCAGCTGACGGAAATTTATAACCGGATTGTAGCCATGCATGGCCTGATGGAAGATAAAAAGGCTGCGAAGCGGATATTGACCAGAACGCATTTGATCAGCATGGTTCCGATTGTGTGGAAGTCCCTGCAGAATGATCTGTCAGATGAACAGATGGCAAAATGGGCATCAGAATTTTTCTCCGGTAAAAAATCCGCTTCCATATCGGATATTTATAACCAGAATGCCGGAAGCGGGTCAGCGAAAAAGGAATCAGTCAGAAAAAGGCTGGAAGAGATTGAAAAGCATTTTGATGGATTCTTTCAGTGTGTGGATGGAGATGAAACAGTATCATAAGAAAGTAAATGGACAGTAACAAAAATGTGGGGATAGCTTTATATGAAGTTGTCCCCTGAAAAAACTGTATATAAAGATGGAGAAATCAGTATGGAAAAAGCAGTCAGATCAGTTGGAAGACCAGCAGGAAAAACAGAAACGGGCATTCCGAAAGAATTTGTCAGGTAATATAGAAAATTCCTGGCGGGGAAATACGGAAAAATAACAAAAAGACAGTTTGCAAAATTACTCGGTATGGGCTTTAGTACTTTTCATAAATACGAAAACAGTGTCAGAGCTATAAGCGGTCAGGAAAAGAAAGAATTAAAAGTACTGGCTGGCGATTTTGGCCTTTTACACAGAGAAGATATACAGGAAATTATTGAGACCTGTGGGAGCTATGAGGAAGGCCAGAAGCGGATCATGAGGGTGTATACGGCGGTTTATATGCGTTAATTGTTCCGTTATATATCGGCTGTTTAAAGAATATTTCGTGAGAGAATTGGGAAAAAGTCTGTTTTATGAATGGAATATGTAGAATCGGGGATGGAGAAATCTGTCCCTGTTTTACTTTATAGCGTTGTGAAATCAGCAATAGAATGGTATACTGTTAATACAGCAGGAAGTGATTTGACAGCATATTTTTATACAGGAGTCGTATTATGTCAAAACGTCTTTATACAGTTGATGATTATTATAAATTGCCGGATTTTATAAGGATTGAATTATTTAATGGGAAAATCCATACTGATGATTTTACAGAACTGGAAATTGACGAAGAAGTTTTTCAGGTGAAACCATCAGAGACGAAACATGTTACTTATAAATTATCAGTAGTTAAAGTGGAAGACAGATGATTGGGAGGTGTTTGCAAAACTGGAACAGTTGTTGATTATAACGTAGAATCAGCCTGTTACAGGATTAAGTAATAAAAGCTATGACGATTGTCAGCACATAGCGGCGGCAGTTGTTACAGAGTGTAATTGTATCATATCATGGAATTTCAAGCATATTGTAAACATTAAAACAATTCATGGAGTAAGGGCAATTGCAAATTTAACAGGATATAAACCGATTGATATTCTCAGCCCTACCGTTTTGTTGGAAAGTGAGGGATAATTATGGAAAAACCTGTCTTAAGTCCTGATTTTACAATTGAAGATATTCATAAATTGAGGGAATACAATTATTATTGCACAAAAGATATGACACCATCGGAAAGGCGCAATTATTATAATGAACGTGGAAGAGCCTTCCTGAAAGAGATTGAGGATGGAAGATTGCAGAAGGTTTAATGATTATGGAAGCATTGGTTATCAGTCCCGATTTTACTATTGAAGATATTCATAAGATCAGGGAACAGAACTATGAACGGACAAAAGGTATGACCGTAGAGGAAAAAGTTGCATATTACAATAATTGCGGCAAGGAAGCGGAAAGAGAGATTGAGCGGAGAAGAGCATTAATGCGTAAAGCTGTAGCGACTATGTGAAAACTTGACATTTTGAAATGTCAGAAAAATGGGAAGCACCAACGGATGAACTAATCATCTGAAGGTGCTTCTTTTGCGTCCTGATTTTTTGAGCGGATTTCTTCAAGAGCTTTTTCAAGCTGTACTTTCTTCCAGCGTTGACGGATCACAGACTGTTCCAGTTCATGCAGTCTTTTTCTGGTATAGTTGTCCATCCATTTCATAAGGAATGATGGTATAAGCCGTTCGGGAGTCTTCTGGAAGATCGTAAACATGAGATCCTCAAGTTTATTAAAAATGGCATGGAAAAATTCTTTAAAGTGATTTCTGGGTTTTAGTTCTATGTTTATTGTGGTCACGCTCCTTTTAAATATTTTTTTCAGCATGGAAAATTCAGCCTGCTTTCATTAACAGTATAGACCCAAATGGAGAAAAATACAATGGAACTTATTTGATTAACCTTATATGAATACATTCGATTTCATGTAAGTGGAAATTTGCATTTTTGAAGATGGATATGATAAGAAAATCTTACATGAAAATCATTATGGATTTTGTGGAGGAATTACAGATGGAAAATAAGATTTTTGCTTATATGAGGATATCTACTAATCATCAAAAAACGGACAGACAAAAACAGACTATCATTGAATATTCCGTAAACAATGGATTCTACATTGATGAATTTGTTTCAGATGTTATTACTGGAGGAACAAAGGCTGATAACAGATCAAACTATCATAATATGAAGAAACACGTTAGAAGCGGTGATACGCTGATTATATCTGATGTAGACCGTCTTGGAAGAAATGCAGATGATGTGATCGTGGAAATTAAAGATTTGCAGTCAAAAGGAATCAGGGTTGTTGCTCTGGATGTTCCATTTCTGAATGACTGGGAAAAGATGAATGACAACAGTTTGTCAAAGATGATCATTGATATTTTTGTCACATTGAAGGCACATATAGCACAGCAGGAAAAAGAAAAGATACATGATAGAGTTATGCAAGGACTTGATGTGGCAAGAAAAAAGGGAAAGAAGCTGGGCAGGCCGGCTACAGGTGTACCAAAAGAGTTTATTAAGGAATACAATAAATTTCAATCTGGAGAATATGGAAGCATTTCCGTGGTACAGTTTGCAAAACTGCAGGGGATAGCAGTAAGTACATTTTATAAATATGCGGGTATTTTAAGGAAAAAATGAAATATCCGGCAAATTATAATAACTTTTGCGGAAAATATTTGTGAAAGTGGAGAAGTACAGAGTGATGAAAAAAATAAAACAACAGGAGGAATGAATATTGAGTAATTTAACAGAAAATGAAGCATTTTGCAATGGAATTATGGTTGGAATCGGATTGGCGCTACAAAGAGTCATAGCCGCACATAAACAGAAAAAACCGCTTATTATTGGAGATGAGATGTTTTATCTTCAAAGTGGACGGGAACGGCTGGCGGAAGTTTTGGAGAAAATTTGTAAGTAAGAATGGAGGAATCGGCATAATGGGAAGAGGAAGACCAACACTGGGCTTAATAAAAGAACCGGTAAAAAAGAGTATCAACAGGCAGGATAAAAAAGATTTAAAAGTTTTGGCTGATGATTTTGGACTTTTGTACAGAGAGGATATAAAAGAAATTATCAATACTTGTAGAAATTATGCAGAAGGACAACAGAAAATTATGAGAGTATATGAAGCGGTGTATTTACGCTGATTATGTAATTATGGATGGAGTGTGAAGAGTATGATTATAAACAATAAAGAATGGCTGGACGATTTGTATTGTTGGTTGAGTAGGGCTTATGAAAATAAAGGAAACTTTAAAGAATTTTGCGTTTTTATGTCCGACTTTAAAAAACATGGTATTACATATGATGAATTGTATGCGGCATTAAGACGTTCTGAAAAAATAACAGAGGACATTTTTGAACTGTCAATGTTATCAAAGGACAATAACTGTTACATATATAGAGTTCCTGAAAAAACATATGACAATCTTTACAGGCAAACTTTTAGGCTTTCCTCTACTAACATAATGACATTTGAGGAATTTTTAGAAAAAGAAGATTGTGCAGAATATAAAGAATTTGATGTTTTTGTATCAGACCGATATAAAACAATTTCATGTAGGACTATGGATTATGAACCGGAATATACAGGCGAAAACATCTCGTTTTTGGGGAATGTTAAAAAGAACAAAAGCATTAGAAAATTTTGCAGAATGATTGATAATCTGAATGCAAAAGAAGTAAATATGTTTGATGTTTTTGAAATGTACAGAAGTGTGTATACGTGTGTATGGTGTAGAGGTAATAAGTACCATATAAAAGAATTGATTATTTATGACGCTGTTATATCCTTTTTCAAATATCCGGAAACCAAAAGGAAACAAGTTAAATTCTTTGATTTTTTGATAGTGGAGATTATGAAAAAATATGTGATAGGGCATAAAAAACTGGATATTACTGAAATGTTTCTGCATGATGATTTATTACCTTGTCCATTTTGTGGTAAAGAACCCCATATTTATATGAAAACATTTTGGTTCGATCTGATAGTTACTGTTGAATGTGATGACTGTTTGCATATCATGAAAAAGGATGTGATTGAGTCAAGTGGTTTAAATCAGAAGGACAGACTTTATGTCAATGCGTTTAAGGATGTGATTAATGCACTGGTGGAAAAATGGAATCACCGCATAAAAAACGATGATATGTGGATTGACGATGATACTTTACCTGATAAACTTCCAGAGTGTGAACCTGACATGCCATCTGAAATTACATACGCAAACGGATTAAAGCGGTGCCCATTTTGTGGAAATAAGGCTGGATTTATAAAAAGAAATAGCGCAAAGGGAAGAGATGGGAAAAGAGATCCGGAGGGAATAAAGACAATAAAGGTTGTATGCAGTAAAGGCTGCTTTTCAGCTTCTCATTTTGGAACGCCTGAAAGAATACCAGATAGAGAGACTATTGGATATATGGCTTACAGGTGGAATCAGAGATATTATGGTGAGAACAAAAGCAAAAATTCAGCATGAAATTGGAGAAAATACGAAAGGAAGAGAGGTATTAGTATATGAGTAATCAGGTAGACTGGGCAGAAAAAGCAGTAAACAGAAGTCGTGCATGTTGGGGAGACTTTATCTCTTCAAGGATTGATGTTGCGCTGGAACGGATCAGCAGGAATCCGGATTATCAGGAATTACAGAAATATCAGAGGAAAAGTGAAGAAGAGATTGATAAAATCTTGGAAAAGCTGGAGGAAGATGAACAGGATAAAATAAGAAGGCATTACGAAAGGCAGACTACAGTTGAAAATTATGAACTTGAGGAAACTTATATGTTGGGTGTGAGAGATGGAATCAGATTTCTGATGTGGCTGGATATTTTACAGGTGAAAGAATGGGTATGAAAGGTACGAATGTGAGAGGAATATTTACGATGAAGAAAGTGGTTGAGAGTAATCGCCTGAAAAAGAAAATCTGTGATTGCTGTGTGGAAAGGCTGAAAGATACTCTGAATGCTGAACAGATAAGGAAGTTTGAAGAAGCATTTTATGCGGCTTCGGATGGATATTTGTTTAGTAAACGCAAGGAATAGCGGGTTATGTAGGAATAGTGTAGAACTACATATAATAAGGAAGAAAAGCTGTGTCGTGATGGCATGGCTTTTTCTTTTTGGTGAGAGAGAAGTAATGTGTGTTTTGGAAATAAGTGGTATTGATGATTTGGATATGCTATAATGTTCTTGATATATTATATTTAGGAGCATGTATATATGTTGAAATATATAAGAAAAAATCAAGATAATTTGAAAAAGACTGGTAGTGTTTTTATTGGACTTCTGAGTATCGTTTCTACGATAGTCAGTTTAAGGATATCTTTATACGGAGACGATTTGTCCAGGGGATATAATATTTTATTAATCATAATTGCACTTTTATTATTTTTTTGGTTCATATCTGTTTATTCAAATGCAAAATTAAAAAATAGATGGAATGGGCTTGTTTTACTTGCTCATAGAGGACATGTGCAAACTATAAGAATGATTTTAATGAGGAATTATCAATTTGAGCATAGTGAGAATGAAGCTATATCAAATGGAATAAATAAAACAAATAACTTTTACATAAAGAAAGCTAAGTTTTCTTTTGAAATTTCAAAACATGACAATAATCAATCAGATATACATTATTCTCATAGGTTTATTTTTGGCAAAAAAGTTAAGCATAATAATGTTTTTAACCCATGGATATTTGGAGAAAATAAACATATGCCAGAGAACTGTTATGTAAAAAAAACAAAAAATAATGAGGAAAAGATAATTTTATATCCTTATGCAGTAAAAAATTTATATATTGATTATCCAGTTGAGGAAAGCATATATGCAGTAGAATGTAGTTTGGAGAGTGTTGAAAAGAATGATGAGATCTTATTTTCGTATATAAGAAAACAATCTTATGGCTGGTCAAATTATAGTACATTTGTTATTTATCCTAAATGTTATGCTTATAAAATAAAAAAAGCGAGTTTTGTATGTAGATTTCAAGATGATGTCACAGAGAATATTAGTATTTGTCTTACAGAATTATATTGCAATGGAAATGGTGTGAAAGAAATACTTCTCTCAAACTTTATAAAGACAAAAGAGATAGTAAATGGAGAAATGAAAATTGTTTATAATACAAATGAAATAAAAATAAAATCAGATAATATTTATATAATAAAAATTAATAATACAAACGCTAATCAAGAAAGTTAGCATGTCGGATGGCGAATTAAGGGAGACGCAAACTGCGAATTATTTTTCCAACCTTTATCCCGTTGACTGCGCAGTGCCATCTGTGAATACATAATCCTGTCGTAAATACGGCGTACTGTTGTCAGCATGGATTTCCCCCTGAAGCATAAAAGGCCATGGATCCGGCAGGAGCCTTCGCACCACAGCAGGGACAAGCCTGCAGTTCAGGGCGGAATCCGGCCATGAAGGAATCAAACAGGGCTTTTGATGAAATTTTTATGCGAATCAGCAGGGAGTTTTCTCTTATCATAGTATATGTCGGTGGTGCCGGAGCCTCACGAGTGGGACACGATCCCGTATATGGCGGACACACTGGTATGTGGGAGAAAGAACGAACTGTGGAAGGGGCTGTTCTTTCGCTTTTTTCATTCTTTAAAAAACTATATCGGAATGACATGGGATGGACAAGAGGAAAACGTGCTGCATCTTACAGCGCGCTCTTATAGATAGTATTTGAGAACTGAGATTTTAATTTGACGTTTTTGTGCGGGAGATAGGAACTTTAGTGTGCTGGGCTACAGTTAGCAGTTGATAATAAATTATTAATGAAACTATATTATAGTTCGGTGAGATTTCATCTTTTTTCTGATTTGTCTTTATTTTTCAATGGAATTTGTGGTTTTTAGTGGTTTTGTATTAGTGGGAAATTGTTCGTATATACGAATTTTTCGAATGGTTCGGGAGAGGATTGTTTTTGTGGCTTGGATGCGACAGTGCCGTTTGGTAGTGATGGAATGTTTTGCGAATTTGGTTTGAATATCAAAGAATTATTTTATGTTCGTGGATGTTGTGAGTTAGTAAGATTACATGAATTACATGAAATATAATGGCTGAAATTGGTACGAATTTTGATGTTCGAAATAATATTCGTTATTTTGAATTTCTATAGAAATTTTGAGGATTTAGTTTACATAATGTTTTGGAGTTTAGGGATTTGACGTGGGTAGGGGGTGAAATGTGCTGATTTTGTAAGGGAATTTTGAGGGATAAGAGAGGTGAATGAATATTATGTAAATCCTGTTCGGTTTTGATGGGAAATTAGTTTGATGATCAAAATATATTTTGCTCATATATCATATCTGGATGAGATAGAAGCATATATGGGAAATATAATCAAACAATTTAAAATGTATTTGTTCTACTATCTAATCAATGGTAAAATATATTTAGTAAAAATTTGTAAAATGGTCGTGTTTATTTTTATCAATAAAGAAATATACAAATGATTAGAATGGAGATTTAACAATGTATTTGAATGATGAGTTGATAATGGAAAAATTGACTGGTTTGTCGGAACATAAAATGGCGAAAGATATTTTTATTCCTTTATTAAAAAGGAAATGCTTAAAAGGTGTAAAATTTACAGGGGGACAATTGGAAGAGGGTATTGATATTGAATATTATGAAAAATCTATAGCTGATAATTTGAAGTTGTATACAGGAATTCAATTTAAACAAGAAGATATTACATATAGTTCCAGAGAAAGTAATAGTACTGTTAAAGAAATATAAAATCAAGCCGAAGAAACTTTTTCAAAAGATATTTATGAAGTCAATTCTGGAGATGTACATCATCTTTTTCGTTTTATTGTTGCTACAACTGGAATAATAAATGAAAATGCTAGGAAAATGATAAATAAAGTAAAAACAAAAGGTGATCAAACTCATATTTCATATTGGAATAGTGAAAATTAGCAGAAGATATTCGGAATTTTTATGAGGAGGAATTTATAGAGTATTTTGAAAATGATTACGAAGCATCTTTGACAGGGAAGGCATATAAGTTAATGGAATTAGCTCAATGTATATATGAAGAAAATGAAGAACTGGCAAAAGACATATTTAGTAGTGTAATAGATGAATTTTAAAAATGGTAAATTTTATGGGAATAAACATTGAAAAAAGTATTATTTTAGTCAAAAGAATGGCAATTATTACTTTTCTATCATTGATAATAATATTATTTTTAGAGAATCAAAATTTTTTAAAATTATTATATTATTTTTTTGATTTAAAGGAAAATAGAATAATTACATTTGAAAATATTATAATAGGTGTATTTGGAAGTTCTTGCATTACTTTGATAAGTAGTTTTTGCGAATTATTTATTGAGATAAAAAAACTTAAAAAAGACATGATAGTATATTATAGAGATATATACGAAAATTTAATATATAAGATAGAAAAGAAACGTAAGAAGGATATTTATAAAATCATGGTTGAAAAAAATGAGATTTATATTCTTTATTCTATAATAAAGTGGTATGTACCTATAGTAATGATATATAAATTATGGATATATTGTTTGAATTATATTACAAATAATGATTTAGATGTGGATACCTATAAATATTGTTCGATTTATATTAGACTGGCTAATGTTTTATATGAAGTTTATTTGTATTACTATAATATGACTTGTTGTTATTATAAAGAAAAATATTATCTTATGGAATACCAAAAGGTGCATAATAATAAAGAAAAGAATGTTAATAAAAATGAACAATTAGATTTATTGAAAAAATCATATAAAATTTGTTTGAAAAGAGAAAAGGAGATAAAAAAGAGACTTTTTGATTTGAAACTAGTGTAGTGGCTTATATATATTTAGCCAAATAATTATTCCATATAATGCCATTCCGTGCTATACTAAAAAGAAACGGCGG
>CAJUHL010000029.1 GCA_910586425.1 uncultured Bacilli bacterium | reverse complement strand
TATGAGTATCAGATGTTTTACCGGATTGTGAATTTTCTTGCCAGGCTGCAGATGCGAGGCGATGGTCTGATAGAGATCGATACAAGTGAATATTTCACAGATGAATTTCAGGATGATAGGAGCCAGAAACTCAGAGAAAATCTTCCATGGCATACTGGAAAGCAGTGTTTGAAAGAAGACATCATATAAGGAGGTATGGTTTGGAAATCATAGGAAAATATGATGACAGTTATCCGAATTCCAATTTAAAAAGAGTGTTTTATACAGTTGAAATAGAAGATGGAAGATTTGTGGATATCATGGTTTCTGAGGAGAGTAGGGTTATCTACGCAATGCAGAACGAAGATGGAAGTGTTATCTATGAGAGGAACGGTCAAAAAATCCCAGGCTATATGTATGACGAAAAAAGGGCCATAGCTCTGGCTATTGCCGAATATGAAAAAGATTATGGAACGATCACCTGGAAAGAGAGAGCTATAATGTATGGATGATAGCGGATATGAGAAAGTTATATTAGTCTGGCAGGAATTATTATATGATGAATAGTAAAGAGAGCCATAGGGCTCTTTTTATTTTACATGGATTAAATGCATACTATTATTAAAATTAAAGATGAATGGAGTGATAAGCATGAATGTAGACTTTGGATGCAACATAGGAGACACCCTTTACTTTGTGGATTTGGAGAGAAAAAAGGTAAGAAGATTTACCGTAGACTGTTTAAAAGTATTTGCGGATAATATTACCGCCCACGGGAATTTAGAATAGACCAGATTCACCATTCCTTATGAGTGCAGTCTGAAATATTTAAACAGGAAGTACATTTTCACAAAAAAGAAAGATGCAAGCGAATGGCTGGAAAATAAGATGGAAAATCGAGAAAAAATTTGTAATTAGACGATAGAAAGGAGAATCACAATGTCAGCATCGGTAAAGGTAAAATTAAGAGGTCATGTGAAGGCAGAGGAAATCTTAAATTTCTTAAAACAGAAGGTAGATGCCAAGGCAATTTCGAAGGTAGGTAGTCTGTCTGATCGGAAAGATAAAAGTTGGTATATGGAATGCGGATATATGTTTTTTGATTGTGGAAACTTATATTATTATTATAACAGCAAGGCAGGAGAAAATCGTCATTTTCTCCACCCTGATGACTATAATTATTGGGTTGAAAAAGGCCTAAAGGAAATAGCTGAAACAGAAACAACAGATCTTTCTATGTGTAGCTGTAAGGAAAATATTGACCTGATGAAGCAGATTGTAGCAGAGTTCGGAGGCTGGATCGATGATAATGATTGTGATGATGAATTCTTTTATCAGGTTATGAAAAATCCTGATGGAACAATTAAGCCGATTCGTTACGTCACTATGCAGGAAGTCTACGACAGGTTTGGTGAAGTGGTTATCATCAAAGATTGTTGAGTAGAAAAAAGCAGGCTATGCCTGCTTTTCTTTTAGATTTAGAATAGATCGCAATTCTTGTTCCCGATCAAAAATCAATTGAGAATATTCCTTAAAACGAAGATCCCTTTGTAAAAGAAATAAATCTGGATTTTCTACAGTTTGATAAATATCCCTGATTTCCCATCCTATGAGTTGATCCATGAATATTTTTTTGCCAAACCAGTCACTTTCCAGAAACAGACGCTTTTTAAATAAAGTACGATGACCATGATACTCTTTTTCAAACTGCATGGTTCGTATAAGTTCTTCAAAAATTCGTGACTGTTCGTCTTTATTATCTAATTTTTTAACACAGTGTTCCTCAATCTTATTTTCTGGCTTTTCTCCATACTTATAAACAAGTCTACTGTAACTGTTACGAAATGGATTCTTCTTAATAACACTACCGTCTAAAAGATAGATTCTCCATTTCACATCATGAGTATATACGGTTCGCATCTAGATCCTCCTAACTATTTATTCTTTTTGTGATATGTATTGTTAAAACCGCAGATCAATCAGCTTATAAAAATGACCTTGATTTTCGTGAATTTCGTTATCTTGGACTTCAGATGTCGCTGAAACCGTCTTTGCTGCTGCCTTTAAAAATTCCTGTAAGGAAAACCCTGCATCATCTAAGACTTCGTCAGAAACAAAACCAATACCAACAAGATTTCCATTTTCCGATAGTAGTGGTCGGAAGAGATAAATGTCATCATATAGATTTACAGATTTTAAAAGCCGGTCTATCTGATATTTTGATAATGGATATTCTTCATCATATTTACCAAAAACAGCACAGGTAGGGATGTCAATCAACACATCAGTCGCTGAAAAGGCTATAACGAAATCTGCTTTTGAACCAGAACTTGGGTGAATCTCGTACCTATCCAAGATCTCATCCGGGATATCGTTGATGATATCCACAAAGTGACATAGGAATATCTTCTTATTGTTAGCTTCGAAATATTTCTTACCGTTTTCTGTTTTTATGTATTCCTCCATGACCTTCAGGATGCCTTGCTTGATAGAACCAAGATCGCTCTTATATCGGTCACCGGCGTCTAATAGCCACATCTCCTTTCTAAGTGCATAGTTCAAGATCATTGATACTTTCATTATGAATCCTCCTCTTTTTTTCATTTGATATTTATATAATGATAAAAATATTGATAAAATAAAAAAGAGAGTATGAGCTCTCTTTTAAAATTGGAACAATAGGATTTTTTACTTGAGTTTGCAAGTATAAAGTCTTCCATTAATTATTTTGTAAGTTTCTATAGACGGCAAGAACAGCCTCCGGGATCTCAACTTTATCATAAGAATATTGAAAAGAAGAAATTTCATAAATAGAGTCTCCACATTTTAACGTACCAGATTGTATAGTATAGTCTTTGTCAGTTTTAATTTCTGCAGAATAATCCGTAAATGCCATAGAAAAATCATAATTTAGTTGATATCCTGTAGAAATGGATTTTCTTTCGAGTTTTTTTTCAGAACCATAACGAATAAAATCGATAGTATCATTTAATCCTTTTGGAAGATAGGAAATTGGAAGATAATCTGTGGAAAAATTAAACTTTGATATAAATGATGCGGTATCTGTATTGCGGTCATATTCAATATTATGACAATCAACAAAATAATGTTCAGTTACTTTTCCGGTTTTAAAATCAGTAAGCTTAAAGTATGCATTTCCCTCATCGCCTGGTTCTACAAGGTATTCATATTCCTTTTCGTCTTGTGTGAAAATTGTATAAAAGGTTTTTTCTTCATTCATGGTTTCCCATTGTTCTTTCATGGAAATATTATGTAATTCTTCTGCTAACTTTGTTTGATTACCGCATGCACATAAAGAAAGAACAGACATTAAGACTGCACCTGTGATAGATATTTTTTTTATAATATTCATACTACGCCTTTCGTTTATTTTTAGTATGGAAGAATTGTGGGCTTAAATTAAATAATTCACATCTAAAATTAAAAAAGGGTGAACTTTTAATCTTTGATTAATTAGAAGGAAAAAATAACATTATAAGATGGAGCCTACAAAGATGGAGAACAATATTAAATTTTAAGGAGGACAGCTTACATGAAAGATCTGATAATCAGGTATGATAATGAAAATGGAGAACAGATCAAGAGGGAATATGATCATATTTTTGATTTTACGAATGAAATGGAATCAGATGACGTTGATATTCCTATGATGAGCTATGAGAATGTGGAAGCGGATTTCTTTGAGAACCCTCTGATGCATATGGAATTCGATACAATTGAGAAACTATATGTCCATTGCAAAAATATTCTTAGATAAAATGGAGGAGACAGAAAATGAGCGGGTAAATGAGAACTAAGAAAGAAGCAAACTCGATGTTAAAAAAATTGCAAAAAAAACAATTATAAAGGAGAAAAAAATTGAAACTAAATTGGAAAGATAAGAATGCAAAAGAGCAGTTAGATAAAAAACTGGATGAGATAGTGAATACAGGAAGCGATGAGAGTATTGGTGTAAGTAACATAGTATCTAGTGAATTCTATGAACTTTATGATATTGACGAAGTTACAGATTTTAATGGATGGCAATGTGACTGGTGGAGTCTAATGCATTACAAAGGAAGAATTTTTGAGGTATGTGGAGGCGCCTGGTATGGGACAATAGAGATTTCATTATCTGACGAATCGTGACTTAACAAATCATTGGTTAAAGAAAGGTAGGCTATGAATTATTCAATTTTAGATATATTTGGAGGAAATGAAGAAAAGGTAGAAACGAACTATAATTATGGATGCGATACAGATGGTTTTGTTGATGTTAAAGTGAGTAATGAAATATATATGAGTGAGGTGGAAGCTTCCTACAACAGAAAGATTATAGGAGCTTTTCTCTGTTCAATTTCAAGCATAATTATTCCTGCTATTGTAATTATTCTGAGTTTAATGAATAAAGGATGGTTGTTTCGCACCATTGCATTTATAGGAATATTGCCGATAGGTCTTCAATGTAATGAATGGTTTACGGAACAGAAAAGAAACTATAGTAAATTACTTAAAGAATATAAAGCAGCGGTAATGCTATTTTTACAGGTCCGGGTTAAAATGGTTAGGAAAGAAGAAAACGATCTTGTTTTTTATTTTGAAAGGGATGATGGGACGTTAAAAGGAATAATATTTAATAGTTTAAATATTAAGTACTCTCCTACATTTGATAAGAACGAGATGGAATTGGACGTAAGGCAAAAGAAAATAACGATATCCGCAAAATATCTTTTGGATTGATATAGTGTGCTACATACCTGGTAATGTGATAGATGATAGTAATATAGGGACCAAGGACTAGAGTAAAAGATTTGGAATTATGTTTTCATGATAAAAAGGAGTACAGGCTCCTTTTTTAGTTTCTTTAATCTAAACGAATTACTATTGCCATTTAATAATATAAGTCTCCTATACTTGTTACATTTAGAAATGCAAATCTTTATGTTATAGAATAAAATCTTTATTTAGTAAAATTTATGGGATAAGTTTTATTTTGAGAGTTGGTGGTTTACAATTGTACTTGAATTTTAGATGCAATCTGTGTATACTATAAGTAGGAGGAACACATAAAGGACTTAGATATGGGAGATAAAATGCAAGAGGGAACAAAAGTTGAAGAAATAAAGGACAATATCGCTAGACACACGGCAAAAGATTCGGTATTTTGTGATCTTTTCAGAGATAAGAAGTATCTGTTACAGTTATATCAAGCCTTGCATCCAGAAGATACCGAAACAATAGAAGATGATCTAACAGATGTTACGATACGGAATGTGTTAACAGATGGGATTTATAATGATGTCGGTTTTCGGAATAAAAATAAGATTATAATCCTTACAGAGGCACAGTCTACATGGTCGATGAATATCCTGATCCGGATGTTATTATATTTAGCGGAAACGTATCATGGTTATTTTAGGCAGACAAAAACAGACTTATATAGCAGCAAAAAGGTTTCGATACCAGAGGCAGAGTTATATGTCATTTTTACAGGAAATAAAATTGGACAGCCAGAATATATTTCTTTATCAGAGGAATTCTTTTATGGGAAACAGTGTTCTGTAGAAATAAGAGTTAAAGTTTTATATGGCGGAGATAGTAAAGATATTATAAGTCAATATGTTGACTTTTCAAAAGTATACACAGAACAAGTTAAAAAACATGGTTATACCAGGGAAGCAGTACAAGAAACAATCCGTATCTGCAAAGATAAGGATGTATTAACCGAATATTTAGGAAACAGAGAAAGGGAGGTGGTGTTGATCATGATGGCGCTATTTGATGAAGAATATATCCAACAGGCTTACTGGAATCGGATAATTAATGAAACGACTGAGGCAGTGACAGAAGAGGTAACAAAAAAAGTAACAAAAAAAGTGACAGAAGAAGTAACAGAAGAAGTGACAAGAGAAGTGACAAGAGAAGTAACAAGAGAAGTGACAGAGGAAGTAACAGAAAAGATGATGGCTAAAGCGGCAGAAAAAGAGAAACGTTCAGCAAGAAAACTGTATCAAAAGGGAGTTTCTCTAGAAGATATTGCGGAAGCCTCCGAAGTGTCTGTAAAGGTGGTAAAAGAATGGCTTGATCTATAGTAAATTTAGAATGAACAAAAAAAGGTGCTTCAGGCACCTTTTTAATTCCTCCTCTTTTCAAAATAAATAATTTTTATTATATATATTTTTTTTCCATATTTAAGTTGATATTATGATACAGGGAGAATATAAGATATGGAATTAATCACAGTATTTATCATAATATTTTGCATTGGATTAGGGATTGCTGTTTTGGGAGAAAATAATAATTCCTATCAGTCATCTGGCTGCTACAGACGCTCTTATCATGTGTGTTGTAGATGCAGCAAAAAACAATGTAGATATTATAAGTTAAGTCAAACCCTAGAAAAGATGGAAAAGAAAGAGGAATCGTAGATATGTGTAAAGAGAATCTGAAATTAAAAGATGGGAGTAAACGAAGAGTCAACCTCACGTTCTTTAAAGAGAGCGGAAAATATTATACCAGAGAAGAAAGAAAATATCTAAAAAAACTATCTGTGTTTGAGCTTGTAGAAGAAATAGAGAATCATGAGAATGCATATCCAGGAATGCATATTGTGTTAGATTTTGAAGAGGGAGATGAAATTGGATATCCATGTTTAATATTAGCGAATAATAGAAAGGCAGGATATTACAATGCATTTATATGAAAGGAAGAAAGAGGCACTGCATATGACAGGAGAGGAATATATTAAATCTTTATCAGGAGAAGAATTTTTAAAAGTGGTATCTGGAGTAGGAAAGTGTAAAAGGTGCTCCAACTCTTATTGGGATGGAAACCAGGAATTATGTCATAAAAATATAAATGATTCTTCTTGTGAATTAGGGCTTAAAGAGTATCTAGAATCAGATATTAGCGAAAATTTGCAGACAAAATATAAAAAGAAACGGCTTACAGACATAAAATATGAAGATTGGATTAAAGAAGACATTTGTGAATCAAGAAATTGTGAGTGGTGTTCGAGTAATCCATTTGATGACGAAAAACCTGAGTGCCATGTTTGTGTATCCGCTCATGAAGCAGCGGAACTACAACAAAGAAGCAAGGTAAAAGAAAAATTCAAGAAGCTAATAATAGATATCTATAACAAAGCAAAGGAAGGAAATCTTGTAGGTATTATCTATGGTGCATTATCTACATATGGATTTTCAGATATTAGAGATATTAATGAATTTGTAGAGAATCACAACCCAGATATGTTACACATAGAGTCAAAACTTACGAATACAGAAATTGATGTTTATTGTCAAGCGTTAGAAGGTTATAAGATTAAAGATAGTGAAAGTACTATTTATGTTAAGTTAAAGAAAAAAAATGAAGTCAGAATCATGTATTAGGAGGATCTATGAATAAATTTGAGATATTTGTGAATGTATCAGACAAGGAAATGTGTGAAATATATAAAGACATTGTAGAGAGTAAGGAAGCTGGGCTTCGTCCGAGAAACCTGGACTCGTATGCAAAACAGATTAAAGAGATTTGCAGGTTTGAGATGTTTTCCGAAGCAACCGATTTTGTGATTGAGCTTTTTTATGAGGAAATTGCCATAAGATATTTTAAATCTTATTCTAGAAGAGTAATTGAAGCGGAAGAATTAAGAAAAATTATGGAACAGGATGATATGCTTGAAACTGTATCAAAAAATGACCTTAAAATTATTGGATATTGTCCGGAAAAAGGCTATACCTCATGGGTATTTAAATACAAAGATGCGTATGTATTGCTTCATGATGCCGGGAATGGACATTATGAATTTATGGAAGAATTGGGTGACATCTCCAAACTGCATATTGATACAGACTATCGCTCTTACGGGAAATATAATTATTTAGAGGAACTGAGTGAAGATTAATAGACAAAGATATGGGATAAGATAGATCCTTAAATTGCATAGAATAATCTTAGCGGCCTTTAGGTGCTTGGGTCTAAGTCATCAGACCCAGTGCCTGAAGTTGCTGGAATTTCTTTAAATATTTAAAATAGGAGGAGGAATACCTTTATGGAAATGCAAAAAAATATAGATGATTTAAAATCTGCATTAGCATACTGGAAGAGAATTTTAGATATTTCATACCCAAAAAATAATTTTATGGCTGTGACAGAAGCCGCTGAAAAAATCGCTAAGTTATCTTATACCATAAATTATTTGATATCGAATAAAGAGTCTTGAAACCTAACACATAAATAGGTATTCATAAAGCAGCACTTAAAAATGGTTTAGAGCAGCGCTTAATCGATATGGAGGGAGATTTGAAGAAAATTATAGAGGTAATCACGGGAGAAAATATAAAACTGAGCGATTATGGATTTAAAGGAATTCCCAGGATTAATAAATTGTGGATGATTTATGATGAAGAAAAAATGTGGAATCATTATCAATATAATCCAGATACTGGTGTAAAGGTAAATAGAGATGATTTAGAATCTCTTAAACCATCTCATCAACATGGAGCAATTTTAGAAGAGCATTTACATGATTGGGATATAGATTATAAAAAGAATTTGTTACATTATTATTCAAGAGCAATTGAACCAGGAGTTAACGTGAAAATCCTTATTGATTATGAGGAAATGAAGTGTGAACAGTGTCCCAATTGGAGCATTGGAGGTTTTGATGAACATTTCTGCGGGATTACTGGAGCTAGTAAAGGGAAACAATCAAAATGCGATGCGTCGGAGAGGAATGTATTCGATCATGGAACCGTTTATGATCGGTGAAATAAGGTGTAAATATATCAGAGGTTACTGCAGACGGCACGTTTTAATGAATGTCAATAGATTGCCAGAATAAACTGCAAAGAAATAGAGGACTGATACAAGAAGGATTCCCAGTACAAGAATAGAAGAAGGGAAAGAGAATTATGGGTAAAATAGAGAACAGGAAGAGATGTTTAAATTGTGAATTTTACAAAAGAAATCTATGCCCGCTAATGGGAGGTGCAGATGTGTTTCAAATCGAGAACTGTATTCTTGAGAGGGAAGAAATAAAGTCATTAAAGGAAGGGACGTTGGATTATTTTGTATTCTGGAGTGATCCTTTACTATATCTATCTTATCTGGGTTATAAGGAGAAGGCGGAGTATCCGAAAGTGGGACAAACAGTTTTAACTTTAACCGGAGGATTTTCAAGTTTGAATCCGGGAAAATTCCTTCATATAGATTCTGAGGATGATATACAGTTATTTTTATCGGATGAAGACGGGAATTATGTCGTAAGTAAGGATGTGTGGTGGAAAAAGTTGTTTAAATTACAGTAACAAAACTTAGGTTATCTGGTTCACAGATAGCCTAGTTTTTTATATTATAGAAAAAATTGACTGTAATAGAAAAACATAGTATACTATTTGTAATGTTTATATTATCATTTTTGCAAAGTTGGATAAAGATACCTTGATATGGGATATGGACAAATAAAGTGATATGCTGTAACCAGCGAACTATTTTTATTGAAGATAAACGGACTCTTAAATAATATGCTGGAAGAGGAAAGAGAAGAGAATAGTATAGTATATATAGGAGGACCTACTTATGAATAAACAAGAATTGATTAAACAAGGATATAAGTACATAGCCACACAGAATGATGATACAAGTAAAATGGAACTTTGGGCGAAATTTAATGGTTATCTGGATACTATTGTTTATATTTATTACATGCCTGAAAGTGATGTTGCATTAGAACAAACCAGAAGTACAATCTCTTATTTGCAATTAGATATGATGGCGAAAATGAGAGATAAAATGAGAGCAGATTTTTTAAGATTGGATATAGAATATGATAAGAGTTGCATATGGTTAGATGTAAATAAGTAATAGAATGTTTTTTAGGTGGAGGCAATATATGGGAAGATGGAAATATAAATTAGAAGACGAGGGCAAGCAGCTAAGAAAGTTAATTGATGAAGGCAACGAATCGCTGGATACCATAGTTTCTGTATATAATCAGATGGTTGTTTGCTTAAAGTGTCTAAAATTGAAACTCATTGGAGTAGACAAAATTAATATGCAATATAATATAGATTGTATGATAGAAGATTTTCAAACTTCGTGCCCAGAAGTAGATACAGATATCTACAACTATTATGATGAAGAGAATAATCTTAATTTTAATTTGAGAGAATTTTATGATTTTTGTGATGATGACAGAGTATGGATAGGACTGTAAAATTAAAACTGAGTTGGAGACAATACAATGAATAAATTACCTAACATTTGAAAGTCATAGAGATTGAGAAAATATTAGAGACAGTATTGTAACAATTCTCGGAAAATACGGAAGAAAATATAAAGAGCCTTTGTGGATATTTGCTGGAATTGAAATGGAGAAAGTAAATGGAAGATTTAAAAGATAGACTAATTTCTGCTATTCAAATTTATGGTAATAGTGAAAGAGGAATGAATTTTGATGCTGAAGATATGGCGGAATATCTTATTGAAACAATAGCGGAGTTGCATTTATATGAACAATATAATGAAGAAATATCAAAAGAGATAAATGGAGTAATTGTTAAAGATACATATAGTAAAGGTAAAAATGCTGGGCTAAGAAAAGCATTGAAAATATATGAAGATTTGTTAAACTAGGATTTTAGATGTATAATATCGTTATCATTATATTAAGTCATATGTGAGTATGTAATAAAATGTCGCAATTCGGAAATCTCTTCTTCAGACGAGTGCGAAATATATGTAGTTATTTAATTTTTAAATATAATAACTTTAGGAGAATAATGTATGTATTTTTATATACAAGAATTAAAGATGAAAAGAGAAGTTAAAGGTAGACCCAAAGAGATTATATTAGGTACTAAAAATGTTGATGGTATATTGGTTAATACTTATACGTTTAGCCAAGAATGTTTTAAGAGAACCATAAAAAAATCTTATCGTATATCTTTACATGAATCTTATAGAGAAGACGGGAAAATTAAAAAAAGACAGTGTGTGGTTGCAACTTTAAACTATTATGATATAGCAGAATCACGTGAAGAAGATTCTTATGATTCAGAAAACTCTCTTTATTATCGATTATTTTCTAAGTTAGATTTAATTATTGAATCTTTTAATATTCAAGATGATAAAAAGGATGAATATATAGAAGATTTATATGATTCTTTGGCTATAAAAATAGATCCTTTATTTGATAAAATACGAAAAGAATTTAGTGAAACAGAAGAAGGAAGAATATTTTTAAAACACAAGAAATTAATTAATACTTATGAAGATGCTAAGCGAAAATTTTTACTTGAATATGATGCTTTCAGTCAGGAGTATGACATTTGTTATGACTTATACGGAAATTTAACTAATGAATCATACTTGAAAAAAATTAAAAGCCGAAGTAGTTATGAAAAAGAACAAAATAGTAACTACAAAAGTTGTAATACCATTTATACCATAAATCAAAGAAAAATATTGAAACAATTTTATAGAACTTTAGCAAAATTTTATCATCCTGATGCGAATATTGGACAAGATACCAGCGAACATATGAAATTACTGAATGAACTGAAAAATGACTGGAGGTTATAATAAATATATAATCATTAGATTAATGATATGGAATGACTATAATTCATATAATAGGTGTTATCTTAGAATATAGAAAATAGTTATATAGATAATGAAAATGATATATAGACAGTAAAGGCGGGAAGAATGAAACAAACATTCTCTGTAAATTATGATGATATTGAACATAAATTAGAAGTATTGCAAAAAGATATGGAAGAAATAAACTCTTTTCTTAATGAAATGAAAACGGATTTATTATCTATTTATGGAAAATCATCTTCAAAAAAAACTATTAGATCCAAAAAGAAAGTTATTGTAGTAGATGATAGGATAAAATGGCGTAGGGAAATAAATGGGCAGATAAGGATATTAATTAGTGGAGGTTCTTCTTTTAGAAAAAGATCTGAGGTACTCCATTACATCTATAACTATATGAGAAAAAATTATGGAATTGTATGGGAACAAGATATCAGGGAATATAAAGAAAGATTTGAAATAGATTATAAACCTAAAACAATTGATGTCGTGTATGATAATATGACATACAGATCAATTTTTGAAGCAGTTCTATTTGATATAATTGCAAACTCACATTTGATATAATTGCAAACTCACAGAGCAAATAAGAATATTTAAAAGGTTAAGAAAAGCTGGAAAAATGAATCCTATTGAAATAACTTAATATAAAGTTTCGCGTCAATTCATTATTATCATTTGTTATATTAAACATACTATTCGTAAATAGATAAATAGAGGATAATTTTTAGAGAAAGGATAGTATATGACAAAAAATGAATTGATTAAAAAATTACAGTCTATTGAAGGAAATCCAGTTGTATTATTAAATGATATAGAACTGGGTTATCACGAATTAAAAAATGTCCGTGAGGAAATCGTTCATCAGAGCCGGGATAGGAATACTTTGGAAGAGTATATTGATGATTGCAGCTACTTAGGGAGTGAATATTACACGAATCATTATAACAAGGAAAAGGTGAATGCAGTAGTGCTAACACTTTCATTGAGGTGATTATATGAGGATAATTAGGTATTCCACAACAGGATTTCATCCACAGAAACAAACTCATCATGCTGAACATATTCGATATCATCTTTCAGATGAGTTTAAACTGGAAGATTATCCGGAATTTATGAGACTGGAAGTCAAACAAAGTCATGAAAACAAAGTGAGCTTTTATACAGAACATTTGGAGGATTTCAAGAGAGGG
Organism: uncultured Bacilli bacterium; assembly: GCA_910586425.1. The sequence continues at coordinate 8,655 of CAJUHL010000029.1, read as the reverse complement.
ATTTGGTGTTTCATAGATGGCCACAAAAGTAATCTGGCATTAAACCATCTAAAAAAGAAAGTACCATGCTGGGAAGCTGAAATACCAAATGATACATCTTGCTATGATTGCAATTGGGAAAAATCAACGGTTATTTCTGATCCAATCCTTCAGTCTGGCGGATGTTATATCCCTGAGAGAGAACTGTGGAAACTGACAAATGTTAAAAGAAGAAAATCTAGATAATTTATAAGGAGAGAACAAAAAAATGATTGATACAAAGATGATATCATGTAATAGAAACTGTGAAAAATGCAGGCAGCTTAACATTAGAACCGATGATAAGGGTTATCCATTTGGGTATGACTGTTTAAAATACGGAGATAGCGTATTCAGAGAGCAATTTCAGAGCACAAAAGTATTCGCTATCTATGATCAAGGAGGGCTGTGTAATGAATGAACACAGAATTCCTATAGAGGAGCCAAAATGATGGATGATATAGAAGCTATGTGCCGAATTGCTAGAGCAATTGTCGCATTAAAAGCAGATCCACAGATAGATATCTTTAAGGATGAGTTTAAAGAGAGATATATTTTAGAAGCTGGCAAAGAACTTTCGTGATTTGTCATGAGGAGTTCACAAAAAACAATGAATAAAGGGTGCAAGTCTATCAAACAAAAACAGTAGATTTTTTCTACTGTTTTTTCTTTGTCTTAAAATTACTTGCATACTAATTATGTATATGAAAGAAAGGAGACATAATGTTAGAAATATTTACGGCAATTTGTTGTTTGATTTAAAGTATTTTAGTTATGTTCAATAAGAAAAAGCATTCTTACATGGACGAAGGAGACAAAGAAGGAACATGGAATTAAAGGAGTTGTATGATAAGCTTCTTGAAGAGGACTACTGGCCAATTAAGATCTATCAGCTTTTGTTCCTCTACCGTTTTTTAGAGGAAAGAGGAAAGGAAGGACAATTTTTTTATTTTTTAAGTAAAATTGACAGCGGATATGAAACGGAGCAGTTAGAACAACTGATTAAATGTATGACACATGATATTCCATATGAATTATTTATAGAGGATCAGTATGTATCAGCAGCACAAATCAATGAGATGCGGCGTTACTTGGAAGACAGCCAGGAACTTTATGGAGAAACAAAAGAATGGGAAAGGAGCTATCTTTTAGCAAAGCAGATCCTTTCAAAATATTGGTCACCAGACATGATCTATCAACTCAGGAGATTTATAAAATGTGAAAACCCGCTAAAAATTGAATATCTTGAAAAAGTATATAAGTTTATCGATGAAAATAGGATTCATCATTGGGCAATCATAAATCGTTTATATGAAACCTATGTAAAGAAAGGAAGAGAATCCCTATTAAAGCAAATGTATGATAAGGAATTTATGGAACTGATCAGAAACTATCATAGAGATGACGAAAGTATAGAAGGTGACTATATACTCATGCAGATCATAGAATATTCGGTATCGTAATGCAAGGAACATAAAAAATGATTGCGGTAAAGGATAAGAAGGCAGTTATTTCTTATTTAAATGGTAGTAAAAAAGAAAAGAATGTATTGTAAATATTAGGAGGCAAAAATGTCAAAAATTGATGTGGTTTTAGGCAGTTTTTATGGTGATGAGGGAAAAGGTAAGATTACAGATTATTTAGCAGTGAATGCCGATGTTTCAATTCGGGCAACAGGTGGAGATAACGCTGGACATAGTGTGATTGTAGATGGAAAGAAGTTTGCGATGCATATTCTGCCATCGGGAATCTTATCTGGGCATACCGTTGGAGTGATTGGAAACGGGACGGTGGTAAATCCGGAAATCCTAATTAACGAGATTTCCAATCTAAAAAAAGCGGGATATGATGTAGATGACTACCTAAAGCTGAGTGATAAGGCTCATATCATCTTCCCATATCATAAAGGGATGGATGCCATGCTGGAGGGAAAAAGAAAAAACAAGATTGGAACAACAAAACGAGGAATCGGGCCGGCTTATTGTGATAAATTTGAGCGCTGCGGATTCCGGATGGAAGACTTGTATCGGGAAAATTTCAGAGAAAGGTTAAAAGAAAACTTAAGATTTAAGAATAAACAGTTTGTAACAAATGGAACCAATATTTATCTGCTTGATGAGATTTATGATAACTATATGCGGTATGCGGAGATTTTGCAACCATATGTATGTGATACATTCACCTATGTCCATAAGGCATTGGAAGCAGATAAGAAGATTGTTGCAGAGGGCGCACAGCTACGCTTCTTGATATTGATTTTGGCTCTTATCCGTATGTAACATCATCAAGCCCGACAATCGGAGGAATTATCAGTGGGAGCGGAGTTAGCCATTTGGATATTGGAAACGTATATGGAGTTGTGAAAGCGTATTCCTGCCGGGTTGGAGAAGGACCCTATGTAACAGAGCTTACAGATAAGGTTGGAGACCAGATTCGAGAACTTGGACACGAGTATGGAGTGACAACTGGAAGACCAAGACGATGTGGTTGGATTGATATGCCTGCTCTTTTATATGCAAAACGAGTTAATGGATTTACACATCTAGCATTAAATCATTTAGATACCATCGGTAAACTTGATAAGTTTAAGGCTTGTTATGCTTATGAATATGAGGGAAAAGAAGTTTATGATTTTTCCACGAATCTGGAATTCCTTTCAAAGAGCAAACCTTTGTACAGAGAATTTGATGGGAATTTTGGAGATATCTCAAGCTGCAGGACCTATGAGGAACTTCCAGAAAAAGCAAAGAATTATGTAAAGTTTATTGAGGAGTATATTGGGCTGCCTGTCAAATTCATTGGAGTGGGAGCAGAAAGAGATGCAATGATTGTACGATAAGGAAAAGGAATATAAAAAGAGTACGTTGTACTCTTTTTTTGTGGGTAAATTCCATAAAATGGAGAAAATTTTTCGAGTTAAAAAGATTGCGTATATTGTTAAAATGAATCATTATAAAATCAGGAAGTTGTTATAAAGAACAATAGAATGAAAATACGAAAAAGCAGAGAAAATTGTCCATGGATTATAATTAAAAGCTTGGAACAATTAAAACCAAAACTATCTGAAAAAGAATTATCGATATATGATAAAAACTTGATTTCAATGATAGAAAAAAATAAGATTTATCTATAAGAAAAGGGAAGGCTTCGATCCTTCCCTCTTGTTGCAAAAAACGCGTTATCACGCTTCTGTTTTTGCTTTGACTGTCTTAGTTTTACCCTTCTTGCGGGCTATCGGATGGCATTCCTTATTAATTTCATCGATATCAAGTTTCTTGTACCTTCCAGGACCCATGCAGTAAATCTCGTAGGCTGTATTTAAACACTCCTTGAAGTTTCCTGATTTAAGATCTTTTCTATCTTTCTGTGTTGACATCATTTTTAAACCATTGCTAAACCGGGTTTGATTGCATCCCTTAACTGCTATCAAATAATATATCGCACTCAAAAGCTTATCCGGATGAGCCGTTTTGCTAAGGAATTTATATTCTTTTTTAAACTCAGAAACTATATTAAACTTTCCTTTTGCTTTTTCATATTCCTTTTCTGAAAATTTAAAAGAATTACTCGTTAAAAGATCCTTCACTGCCTGATTTGAACTACTTGCTGGATGGCCTAATACATTCCCGTAGATTGTAGTAACAGTTAATTTCTTCCCACGAGGCTTCTCCATATTATAAATTTTAATTAATTCATAAAGCCTAGCACAGTTCGGATCGGTCTCACTGTGGTACTTTACGTAATTTAGCAAAGACCAGCGAAGGCTTACCTGATTCATCCTCTGAGCCGCATCGCATCCTATACCTTCAACAACAATATAATGAATTGGCTTTCCAAGTTCCTTTAATGCCTTGAACCGATGTTGACCATCAATGATCTCCATCTTTTCATTCACAATGATGGGATTCATGATATAGTCTTCTCCATTTTCTCCAAAATTCTTTTTCAGGTTTTTCTCATTTGTCTTGTTTATTTCACGATTGCCTTCAATAAACCTAAACATCTCATAGTCGGTCGTTTCATATACAACTGTACAAACATGTGTCTTAGATGAACAACCAACAGCTCTTTCGAAAAGTTTCAATGCAATATCCATAAGCAAATTACTTGCAATACCCAGCTTTTCAAGTTTGTCCAATACATCTTGAAAGGCTTCCTTAAAAAGCTGCTCCCTGTTAAGAACTTTTAACTCTTTTGCCATCATTAATTCCTCCATTCGTCTTTATTATAAATGTAGTATGGAATTAAAATTTTATGGATAATAAAAAAGGAGGTCTCCCTCCATTTATGTAATTCAACTATATAGTCTACTTTATTTTCAATTTTAAATCGCAATTTTATTTAATCTTCTTAGTTTTTCTACTTCCCAGTCTACTAAGAAACAATTCGTGTCATACCGAATATCAGATTCCATAAATTTTAAAACTTCATTCGTCTTATGGTCCAGATCGTAACTACTCAATCTCCATTTATATTTCTTGTTTGTTTCTTTAAGAATATCCTTTATTACATCAAATAGTGTATCGATTCCACATCTGTTTTCTGCAGATTGAATTACTTGATCTTCTTCATTACATCCATACCCGTATGGACAGATGATTGTCACTTTGTAACCCAATCCTTTTAATAGCAAATGCTTCTCTCGATCATCAAGTCTACGTTCCAATCTATCATGGTCACTCCCATATACATCATAACAAGCTTTAAGTTCCTTTATAAAACAATCTACCTCAAATTTTCTGCCATCAATCAGCCGTGCGTCAATCATTAAAGTCAGTTGAATCCCATGGCAGATCTTTAAATAATCGATGAGAGCTGTTATTGCTGCTGTTACTTTTCTTTGAAACTTGCTAAGATGTAGCTTATATGCTGCACTGAACTCCTGCTTTCCAAGCCCTGGAAGTTCCTTTTTATCATATTTCTTCATCTCCTCAAGTGTTTTAAAATATTTAGCAAAACCTGGACTATTTAATTTATCCCTTCTTACTAATTGTTGTATTTCTTTATAAGTAAGCGCTGTATCCTTCTTGATTTTTACGCTATGTTGACACATGAACATCATGTTAATCTTTCTCCTTCAATCTTTCTCGCATAAATAATGTTCATAAAAGAAGAGAGATAACGATAATCACTATACAGAAAACAGATACGTATCCTGTTTAAAATGAAATAGTAACAATTCAAGTTGAAGCAGAACTCTGTAAAAAATACATTCATGAAGACTAAAGGCCTTATCTACCAAAAAGGATCTATAGTCCTTCTCTTATTAAAAAGGCTATTCTAAATTTTCATATATTAAAAAATCGCATAATACATATAACAACGTGAAAAGGAGAGAGGAAAATGAGAAGAAAACGAAAGGATATCACTTGGGAAGAAATTCTTAAGCAGTTAACAGATGATGGAATTGAGAAAACACCTCTTTATAAAGAGGACTATTTAAAGCGCATGAAGGAACAGTGTTTGGAAATCTTGTCTTTGAGTAAAAATGAGGATTTACAGCCATTAAAAAAGTTACTTTATGATTTAGCTTCCATGTTTTACCTGTTTGATGGAAGAATGAAATACTATAACGAGCAGGCGAAAGGAAACCATAATCCTCAAGTAAAATATGAATGGTGTGAGATGCCAGGAAACCATAACTTTAACGCATATCTAAAATATCTCAATCGAGAGATTTTGGAACAATACTATCTGAAAATGGTAGATTCTATTATGGAATACATAAAAAACAAGGCTGAGAAACTTCCTGATAAGATGTACTATATTACGTTACAGGTTATGGAGGGACAGAAGGTTTTTCATATCAAGGAGGGAAGATTGGTAGTAAAGATAAATAAAAAAGATGGGTTAGAAGTATATATTCCGGAATACTGTTTCATGGATTAAAGAATGAAGGAGAAGAAATATGAATAGGATCAATCTCAATAATAATTATAGTTTAATTATAACTTCAGAATTTGAGAATTTTTTGGATACAAAAATCTTTTATGAGAGTATGGAGATAGGAGAACTCCTTTTGACCATCCATAAAGAGGAGGTATTTATTAGGCAAATAAGCATAAATGAATGTTACAGGAGAAAAGGGCATTCTACGCGGGTGGTAGATGCATTGATGGAATATTTTAAAGTTCCAGTTTCCCTCTGTGTTTCAAAGCACAGCGAAAGTGCGATTAAGTTTTGGAATTCTTATTTTTCAAATAGGGATGTGCAAAGAATAAGAGGTAATATTTATAAAGTGGCCTAATAAAAAAATAAAGATATAAAAGCTCTTTTACAAGGGCTTTTTATTTTGATTCTGATTTATAAAATGTTTAACATTAATAATTTACATAAAGACAAGAAAAAAATGATAAGAAAAAGAGGAACTGCTAATCAGTCCCTCCTCTTTTTTATGCCCAAGAAATAACGATCTTGTCCTTATCACTGCAAGGATAAAGGTGATATTCGTGAGCCTTCAATGCTCTTTCGGCTTCTGCAGATGGTTTTTCAATAGAGACCTGATAGACTCTGCCTTCGTTGGCATCATCCTCAATCGTGTCAATGATTTTGGCCTCAATCATCTCTAGCTCCTTGGATAAAAGCATTTCCATTTTCTGTTTTGTACGAATTCTTGCCTCTAAAGCATTTAACATAAATAATCTCTCCTCTCATCTTTAAAATCTATAATAGAATGTGAGAAAAGAAATATAAATAACTGAGAATCACTATGTACCTGAAGCTACAGAGAAATTTTATCTTTATTAAACTACTCTTGGTTACAGAAGCGTGAGTCTTTTCGAAAATTCTCTGGATTTCACTTTTTGTCTAAACATGAACTACTCCCGCCTACGTTGCACTAAGAGGCAGGAGTTTCTCTTAGGCTGAGCGGTTGTTTCTGAGTGTATCTGTTACTGTTTCCGGTAGTCTCAGACCCTCCTCAGTAACATTATAATGTAATTTTTTGAGAAGTAAATTATATCTTTAAAAGAAACAATTCACCTCGCTGGTTACAGAACCGGGAGTACTCTTGTTTCAAACTGATAGATCAAAAACTTGTAAGCTAGAGATAAAAGAATTAAAAGAGTTAGTATTATTTTTATAATATATTTAACATTATAAAACCAGAAAAACAAGAAAGGAGAAATTCGTGAATATTATTTTTTTAGACGTAGATGGCGTCTTAAATTCTTTAGCATATTTTGAATCATTAAAGCCTGATATGGATACTTTGTATCAGGAAATAAGCGATTATCATCTGGAAATGCTTGCAAAAATTTATCATGCTTGTAATGCAAAGATTGTATTATCTTCGACTTGGAGAGGATTGGATGATGAGTCTGACAAGTCTGTTTATCCGATGTACCAATATCTGTTAGAGTGTATGGCAAGATATGATATGGAGATTATATCAAAAACACCTTTCATAGATTTAAATAGGCCATTGGAGATTGTTTCTTGGCTGAATGAGCAAAAGAATAAAGAAAATATCCATTTTGTGAGTCTTGATGATGATTTTACAAAAGAAGAATACGAAAAATATGGGATTGGCGAGCAGTTGGTAAAAACAGAATTCTTTTGTGAAAAGGAATCAGATGGAGGGCTACAACAAAGACATGTAGACCAGGCAATACAGACTTTAAGACGTTCAAAAAATTAAGGATATGGAGGATTTCATGGAAAATAAAGAGATAATGGTCAAATGGGCACCCTTTAAAAATTTGATAAAGTGTGTTGGATATCAAATGCCAGATGGCTGGTGGTATGTGCATACGCCATTTGATGATGAGTGGCATTTTATTCCAAAAGAAGATGTATTTAAAATGGAAAACGGAATTAGTAGAAAGGAAAGCGAAAGATATGGAAAAGAATAGTATGGAATTACATAAACTGTTGGAAAGAAGCGAAAAATTAGACTGGAGTTTTGAAATTTATAATGAACCAGAATTAAATCATGGAAATTCACATTATGGAGAGAGAAACTATGTAGAACTAAGAGCCTGTTCACCTGCAGGAGAAGACTTCATTATGGATATTGACTTTGATGTGGATGACCCGATATCTTCATTTTCAAAAAATTTAAGTGATTATGCAGAAAATTTTGATATTGATGAACATGTAGAAAAAAGGCTGCCTGATAGAGGTAAAGGAGGCTGTCCCAGTAGTATAAAAGTTTTAGTAGATGATGCTGAAGCGATCAAGAACATGATTGAAGAATTATATAAATTACTATCTTCCAAAGAGGGTATGGTAAAGATCGAGGTGACGTTAGAAAAATCAATGCGTGTTTGTCAGGAGTTTGAGGCTACGGAAAAGCAGCTGTATCAGTTAATAAGAGGGACTAATCCTTTTCAGGAGGAATTAGAATCAATGCTGGAATCTGGATATGTAGAATATAATTATTCAGTGTATGATGAAAATGGTGTTATTATTGTTAACTGGGCATAAACGATTGCGTTTGAGAATATGAGCATCAGGGAAAAGAGAAATATGATCATAAAGGAGATTTCATGAAAACAGTTTCCAGTTACGCTGTAGAAATTAAGCATTTAAATAAGCCGATAAAACAGACAGTTTTTATATATAGGGAGGCACTTGCCTTTCTTATTGACGTGTTCAATCTAGAGTGGGAGCTGCTTTCTGAAATCAGCAATGCAA
>CAJUHL010000028.1 GCA_910586425.1 uncultured Bacilli bacterium | reverse complement strand
TTACCGATTCAATGGCTGCTCCTCTTCTACTTTTTTCTATTACATCCATTATCATGGGTGTTGCGATTAACGCTATAATGGCTAATATTACAATGACTGCGAGTAATTCGATTAATGTAAATCCCTTTTGTTTCATTCCTACATCTCCTATTCTTTTATTATTATACCCGTTTTTTCCCCTTCATTCAACCACTAAAAAAGGGGCTTGCCCCTTATCATTCGAAATTTATGTTTTGAATCAACCTTTTTATTTATCTGATTGGGTGATGAATCTATTTGCTTATACTTTTAAATATTTTTTAACCGCTCTAAAGCTTCCATACATCCCTACCATAATTCCTACTATTAATAGAAATACTGATATGAAATAAACAAATGGTTGTGGCTCAATCAGTTTGATAAATGGGGAAAACATTTGTCCATTAAAATGGGTATAGAGGGCTATATAGCCATATATGGTAATCGCAATTGGAACAATAGAACCTAAAACTCCTAAAAATAATCCTTCAAATAAGAATGGAATTTTTATATTGATATTAGAGGCTCCAACAAGGCGCATAATTTCAATTTCTCGTCTTCTTGAAAAGATGGTGATTTTGATGGTATTGGTAATTAAAAAGGCAGTTACGATAATTAGAGCAATGACAATCCCAATGGTAACCTTTCTTACAATATCAAAAACAGAAATTAATTGTTCCACCATGCCTTCTCCATATTTTACAACCGAAACACCTTCTATCTTTTTGATTTCATCTGCTGTTGTTTTAATATGCTCAATATCTGTTACTTTTACCAAATAAGTATCTTGAATAGGACTTTCTTCTTCCGACCAATTAGACATAATATTTTTAAATACCTCTGAAGATTCCATCATTTCTGATGCAATTTCTACCTTTGATTGAAAAGTTACAGATTCGATATTGTCTAATTTCTGGATTGCTTTAGAGACTTGTTGTCTAGTATCCTGTGTGATATCCAAGTCCAAAAAAGCAACAATGGTGACATCTTTTTCGACCAAGGTAGCAAAATTATTGACATTAAATGATAAAATAACAGATAAGGATACGACAATTAAAGTGATGGTAATACAAGAAATGGATGCTAAAGATAAGGAAAAATTACGAAATACACTTTTGAGTGCATCTCTTATATTTCGACCAAATATTCTAAATGCTTTCATGTGTATAAGTTCCTTTCTCATAATCCTTTAAAATACGTCCACTATCTAGTAAAATAACCCTTTTTTTCATACGATTTACAATTTCATTATCATGTGTCACCATAATAATAGTAGTTCCTAATTTATTGATTTCTTCAATGACATTCATAATTCCCATACTTGTATTTTCATCCAAATTTCCAGTTGGTTCATCACAAATCAATAGTTTTGGCCCATTGACAATCGCACGAGCAATCGCAACACGCTGTTGTTCTCCACCTGATAGTTGATTTGGATAATTTTTGGCTTTATGTTTTAATCCAACCAAATCCAGAGCCTTTATTACTTTGGAATGAATTTCTGATTTTGGTAAACCAAATACTTCAAGCGCAAAAGCAACATTCTCATATACGGTTGACCGTGCCAATAATTGAAAGTCTTGGAAAACGACACCAATTTTTCTTCGAATTTTATAAACTTTGCTGTCTCTTAATTTCGCAACATCTATTCCACCTACTAATATTTTCCCACTAGTCGGCTTTTCTGCACGGTAAATCATTTTAATCAATGTCGATTTTCCACATCCAGTAGAACCGATGATAAAAACAAAATCCCCTTTTTCAATATTCAAAGAAAGATCATGTATTGCGGTTACCCCTGTCTTATATTGTTTTTTCACATGTTGGAAACGAATAATATCCATATATTACCTCCTTATTCTCCTCCAGATACTTCATAAGCATCTGTTACTACAAAAAAGGCCTTTTGATCAATTTGATGAATTCCTTCTTTGAACATAAAATATTCTTTCGTTGGAATGATGCACATAATTACCCTTTGATGATTTCCAGTATATCCTCCATGACCATCTAATACAGTTACTCCATGACTTAAATGTTGTAAAATAAACTCTTTAATTTCGGTTTCATGATTGGTAATAATATAAAATGCTTTGGATTGAGAGATTCCTAAAATCACTTTATCAGTCATAATACTAATAATATATAGGGTTAAAATGGAATACATAAATTTTGTCCATCCAAAGACAAAAATAGAAAGACAAATGATAAGACCATCTGTGAAAAACATGGCATTTCCCATTGAAATTTTTGCATATTTAGATACAATCTGATTTAATATATCAGTTCCACCAGTTGTAAAACCTGCTTTGAAAATCAATCCCAATCCAAAGCCACTAATCACAGATCCAAATAAAACCATCACAAATGGTTCTGTTCCCTCAATGTTGACATAATTGGGAACATTTTCAGTTAATTTGACAAAAACAGGATACAATAATGATCCTACCACAGAACTTGCGGTTTTTTCTTTTCCAAGTAGAACAAAACTAAGGATTAATAAAAGAACACTACCAATCATAATCACAATGGAAGGATCTATCTTCCAAAGATGTTTGGCAATAACACCTAATCCACTCACACCATAAACAAGACTACTTGGTAAAATAAATACATTGAAAGCAATTGCGGTTAATAAAAGTCCAAGCAAAAATTCGGCATAACGAAATAAGCGATCTTTTTTATAAATATTTTTAATAATATTTTCATCTAATATGTGTTTTTTCCGTTTAAACATGCGTACTTCCTTTCTTAAGATTATCATTGATGAATAAATCAATGTCGCCATCCAATACTTTTGATACCTGGGCAGTTTCTGTATTCGTTCTATGGTCTTTCACCATGGAATAAGGATGCATGACATAACTTCTAATTTGGGAACCAAAGTTGATATCCATGTTATCACCACTGATATTTTTCATTTCACGTTCTTGTTTTTCTAATTCCAGTTGATAAAGTTTATTTTTTAAAACTTCCATCGCTTTTTCTTTGTTTTGAATTTGACTACGCTCATTTTGACAAGTAACGACAATTTTAGTTGGTAAATGGGTAATTCGAACAGCACTATCAGTGGTATTCACCCCTTGTCCACCACAACCACTACTACGATATACATCAATTCGCAAATCACTTTCTTTGATTTCAATATCGATATTATTATTTTCAAAAAGGGGGGTGACATTTAAAGAGGCAAATGAAGTATGTCTTCTTGCACCTGAATCAAAAGGAGAAATACGAACCAAACGATGGACACCCTTTTCACATTTGAGGTATCCATAGGCATAGTCCCCCTTCACTAACATGGTAATACTTTTCATTCCAGCTTCTTCCCCTGGTTGTTCATCAATAACTTCAACTTTATAATGATTTTTTTCACACCATCTTGTATACATACGAAACAGCATATTGTTCCAATCACAAGCTTCTGTTCCCCCAGCACCAGAGTGTAGCTCTAAAATAGCGCCCAATGCGTCATAAGGGCCACTTAATAAAAGTTCTATTTCACATTGTTCTAATGCTTCTTTGATTTGCTTGACTTCTTCTTCTATTAATGTTCGAAGTTCTAAATCCTCTTCTAATTTTAGAATATCTAAAAGTTCTAAATTGTTTTTTATTTTTTTTTGTAACTCTTCTGGTTGTTGCAGTTTCCTTTTTAGAAGATTCAACTCATTGATTACTATTTCGCTTTCTTTTTTGTTATCCCAAAAATGAGATTGGCCAATTTGTTCTTCTAGTGCAGCAATCCGCAATTTCTTATTTTCTGGGTCAAAGAGACCTCCATAATTCATTTATTTTATTGAAATATTCTTGGTACAAATTACATAGTTCATTTACTTCCATTTGTTAGCCTCCAATCATATCCATTATACCATCTTTTTGTCTATTATGGTATTCCTTTTTTTACCTTTTGTATCTGGCTACATTTTACCACAATAAAACACAGGGATACTGTGTTTCACTATAATCGTATATTCAAGAATCTATCTACATCGGGCATTATTACTGCTTTAGACACATATTTTCCATTATCATACTCCAATTCGTTTTCTCTTTTTTATTAAAAATCATCTTACTGGTTTATATACATAACATTAATGTCTACAGGTCCTTCTATTCCATCTACTTTTCCATTATCACATAATTGCCATATTTTATAGTTTCCTTCATAATCAGTCTGCTCTGTATAATGCGCTAACCAAATATCGTATTCCGTTTCTAACCAAACCTTTTCCAAATAAAGTTTACTACTATATAACATGCCTTGATATCCTGCATCCCTCAAGGTATCTAAAAAAGTCTGTGCTAAAGTAGTAAGTCCAAAAAAGCTTAAATTATAATCATTAAAGTATGCCCATTCCTCCCAATCAAAGGCAATTGGTAAATTGATTTTATAATCCTTCAATTGTTCTATTACCCATTTCGCATCTTGTTTGGCACCTTCAATGGAATCGGCATAGGAATAGAAATAAATACCCACATCGATTCCATGAAGAGATGCTTCTTTCATGTTTCTTTCAAATTGTTTATCTAAAAAATATTCTCCATTGGTCCCTTTTGTACCTCCCACTCTTATCATGATAAATTCAACCCCTGCTTTTTTGATTTTTTCAAAATCAATAGTACCTTGCCAACTAGATACATCGATTCCAATTTTAGTAGTCTCTTTTTTATGTTTTCTTATTATGTCATTGAAATCAGTATATGTTGTTGGTTTGGGATTTTCTGTTTTAGAATTACTTGGTTGATATACGTTTAGGTCAAATGCGATGCTTTCTTCGTTTCCGCTACTATCAATTGCTTTAAATACCAGTGGATAAATTCCTACTGTATTCAAATCATAAGTTCCTTCAATGTAGCAATTGGGTCTATGATCATAATTATCTCCACATAGTATTTTATCGGTTAAATTGGTATTGCTTCCAACCGGAATACGGTAGCTACTTCCTAGCCATATAAGCGGTTCTTTCGTATCTACTACTTCTATGATATAAGAATATTTTACTTTGATATTATCTTCATTGATAAATTGAAATACAACTTCTTTTTTTCCTAATTCTGTAGAGTCAATTATATAATCATCTACAATCTTGCCATTGATACTTTGGATATAAGAAGATACCCTTTTCTTTTCACTAAACTCTAATGTCAAATTATCTACTAATGTGATTTCAATTTTAGCATATTTTATTCTAAAATGCTGCCACAAAAAATAAGACATTATCAATAAAACAAGCAAAACAACTAGAACCAATATTTTTTTCTTCATATGACACTCCCTATTCTATTTCCATTATATAGAATATTTTGTTTCTTCGCAATAAAAACACAGTGTTCTGTGTTTTGCATAAATAGGATTTTTTTGTTTTTCCTTAACGAATTGATTTTTATACTACTCTGGTTTTTTTAAGTACAAAGTACTTACATTCATAGGCACATTCATTTTTTAAATAGGTATCTTTATTTTGAATATCATTCATCTTTCTATAAATCGAATTGGTTTTATCACAAAATCCTTTTAATCTTAATTTACCATAAGCCCAATCTCCTACAATATAATCAAAAGGTTCAAAATAATCGGTTAATTTTTCTTCGATGGCTTCTTTGTCATAGCCATTTTTATAATCTTCTATGATTTCATATTCTATACTATTTATTGTAACATTCTTCATATCTTCACATCCTTTTTTTCATTATATCATAAGTTAAGAAATTGGAACGGATAAATTAGTATCCGATGCATTTCCATTGAAATAATAATTGGGAACAGTTCCCTGAATTAATTTTAAAGCAATTGGCACATTCATTTCAACTGTTACTCTTTTGGAAGCAAATGGTAATATCACTTGTTCTGTTACTTCTACATACACCAAAACTTCAATAAGCGCATTATTAATTCCATAATTGGTAATTTTTGTTTTGATATCGGTTGCGATATCTCCAATTAAATTTAGTTTCACAGGAATTTTAGGACCAATATTGGTTAAAATTGGATTTTTAAATACAATGCCCGATGGAATTTCGAAAATAATTCCTTTCTTAACCTTTTTGCTATCAAATAATTCTGCGGATAAATTCAAATTATCAATCTCACCAATTTCAACTTTTGTTAAATACTCACTTACCTTTTCTGTCACTAGTCCTGTCATTCGATTGACATTGATTGGATTCAAATCAATCGTTTTAATATCGCCATTTGAATCTCTCGTAATCAAAAATAAATCATCTACTGATATTTTATCTGTTACTTCAGTTGATACAGCCTGTCTGATGACCTGTGTTGCCATACGCCCCACTTGCAATTCGGCATATTCCATTAAAATGGGTGTTACTTTTTGATTGATAAAACGAAATGCAAGGAAAAGAGCAATGATCAATAACACAAAAATTCCAATTACAAGATTCCATTTGGTATTTTTTTTATTAAAAATTAAATACTTTTTTTTCAAATGAATTCGCTTTCGCATACAATCACCTAATCCATTTTATGTATAAATAAGTCAACTTATTTCATACTATAAATGGTGATTTTATGGAAGAATTTATGAGTAAGCCTGTTATTGTTGGAAAATTAGAAGACTCCATTTGGATGGTTGCAGAAAAAATGAAGCAACATGATATCGGTTTTTTACCAATTGCCAAAGAAAATAAAATAGTGGGTGTGGTTACCGATCGTGATTTGGTGATAAAAGCAATTGCCAATCATGCAGATATGAATTCACCTATTGAAAACTATATTACACATCACATCATTTCTATTGAGCAAACTGCTTCCATTGAAGAATTGTTAAAACAAATGTCTCAACATCAAGTCAAACGTATTTTGGTAACGCAGAAAAAAAAGGTAGTGGGCATCATCGCTATCAGTGATTTATTACTACGGATTGAAAATTTAGATTTAAAGGATACCCTACGTAAAATCGACCAAAATACTTACCATCAAGCAAAAGAAGATTTGGAAATTGATTCCTTTTATTTATAAAAACAATAACCCTTCTTGTCAATAATCATATATTATTTTAGGAGGGGTTACGATGTTTAATTTTTCAGATAGTTTTTTTAATAAAGTAGAAAAAAAGACCAATGTTGGAAAGGATAAAATTTTAGAACTTGCTACTAAATTACAACAAAATGATTTAAAAAATGAAGCAACTTTAAGAGAAATTATTCATGAATTAGGAGAAATGACCGGAAAAGAAGTATCCAAGGAAAAGGAAGATAAAATTGTAAGTGCAGTTGTTAATGACCAAGTTCCAAAAGATTTAGATAAATTTATATAAAACTGAGGCTTCAGTTTTTTATTTACTTTTATATTGTTCTTCCATTTGTTGTTGATACTCTAAAGGATTTAATGTTTCGTCATAATAAAGTTCGTCTACCGCATAATGATGGTTCTCAATATAATTGGGATTGATTATCACATCTTCCAATATTTCATCTTTTACAGGAACATACCCATATATATATTCGGGTAATAAAAACAATTGTTTAGAATCGGGTAAAAATTGATCGTCTTCATAATACAAGGGTAGTTTATTATTTTTGGGAATTCGAATTAATAAACATCCTTGTGAGTTTCTGAATTCTTTACATGCCATTATGTTCATTAATAAAGTAGGAAAATGTTTATATTTAGATAAATGTGTTGTATAATCTGTGCTGCGAACAGGAATTCCTCTTTGAAACATAAATTGTGTAATCTGCTCAAGGGATTGATCTGTCCTATGAATCAACACATCATGTGTTGGACTTTCAAACAGTAATTCCAATGTTTTTCCAATTTGCATAGGAATACAATTTTGTATTTGTTTATACACTTTATTCTCATATTGAATTTGGGATTTTATAAACGAACTTTTTTGAGCTTTTTTTGAATATAAATTTTTTGCGTCTTGATATTGGCGAGGAACAAAATACATTCCTTCTTTTGGAATATTCCCTTTTAATCTTTCAAACAATTGCTGATATTTTTCCTTACTTTTACGAATCCATTCTGCTTCCATAATATCTTACCTCTTTTGTTTATTATATCATAGATATATTTTTTTGATTTAATTTTGTAAATTAATCATACAAATTATAATTTTTTCATATAGTTTAATGAATTATGGAAAGTAGGGATTATATGGAAAAAATAGATATCATCAAAAGTATTACGGAACGAACTGGTGGAGATGTTTACTTAGGAGTTGTTGGTGCAGTTAGAACCGGAAAATCAACCTTCATTAAAAAAGTAATTGAAAACCTAGTTGTTCCTAATATTGAAGATGAATATGAACGAAAACGTGCGCTAGATGAAATTCCACAAAGTGCACAAGGAAAAACGATTATGACAACCGAACCAAAATTTGTACCAAGCAGTGCAGCTAAAATTCAAATTGATGAATTTACTTCTAGTATCCGTCTTGTCGATTGTGTAGGGTATGTCATCCCAGGTGTTAAAGGATATGAAGACGAAAATGGACCTCGTATGGTAAAATGTCCTTGGTATGACGATGAAATCCCATTTGTAGAAGCTGCTGAAATTGGTACTGAAAAAGTCATCCGTGATCATTCTTCTATCGGAATTGTCATTACAACCGATGGCTCTTTTGGAGAAATTTCAAGAAACAACTATGTAGAAGCAGAAGAACGTGTGGTAAGTGAATTAAAAGAAATTGGAAAACCATTTATTGTCATCATGAATTCTAGTCATCCAATGTTGCCAGAAACAGAAAGATTGGCAGAAAAATTACAAGAATCTTATCAGGTTCCTGTTCTACCAATCAGTGTAGAAAATATGACTGAAAGAGATATTTATACAATTTTAAGGGAAGCACTTTATGAATTTCCAGTATTAGAAGTCAATATCAGTATGCCAGAGTGGATTGCTTGTCTTTCACCAAATAATTGGCTCAAAAAAATCTATATTGAAAAAATTCGTGAAAGTGTTACCGAAATAGATAAATTAAGAGATATTGAAAATATCACAAGTCATTTTACTGATTGCGAATATATTAGTAAAGCTTACTTATCTGATGTAGATACCGCAACAGGCGTTGTAACTGTAACTTTACAAGCGCCAAAAGAATTGTATAATCAAGTTTTAAAAGAAATTATTGGTATTGATGTTGGAAATCGTGCAGAATTATTGAAACTATTCCAAGATTATCATGAAGCCAAACAAGAATATGATCAAATCAAAGCTGCACTTAAAATGGTCAAACAAACTGGTTATGGAGTAGCGTCACCTAGTTTATCTGATATGAAATTAGAAACACCTGAAGTAATTAAACAAGGAAGTCGCTATGGAATTAAATTAAAAGCAGTCGCGCCATCGATTCATATGATTCGTGTGGATGTCGAATCTACATTTGAACCAATTATCGGTTCTGAATTACAAAGCAAAGAATTGATTGATTATTTGATGAAAGATTCAGATACAGAGCCTGGAAATATCTGGAAAAGTGAAATTTTTGGTAGAAGTTTAGATGTCATTGTAAAGGAAGGTATTCAAGCAAAACTATCCTTGTTGCCTGAAAATGTAAGGTTCAAATTACAAACTACTTTATCTAAACTTGTAAATAAAGGTTCTGGAAATTTGTTCGCAATTGTATTATAAAAAAGACATCACTGTCTTTTTTTTATTTGACTTTTTGTGTATTTGAATATGTTTCTTCTGACATAGTTACGGAAGAAACAAACTGTGCAACACCAGGTGAAGCATAATTAATTAAATGTGGAAAATAATGATTAATTCCATTTTTGCATTCAAGTAATAATAAACAAGAAACAGCAAGTGTTCTATCAATTTCGGATAGTTGAAGAAGTTTTTCAATTTTCTTTTCTAATAACTGTACATAGTTTTCTTTATCTCCTAATCTTGTTTGCGTGGAACGTATGAAAAATATGTCCGTTCCATTTCCTACTTGTACATCTTTCTTTTTCATATTTACCCCCTTTACAGAACGGCAAATATTATAGTACATTTTATTTTACTTGTCAAATGATTGTTCCCCTTTGTTCTTAAATTGTAAGACAATAGGGGTTCCCTCAAAATCAAATGCTTCTCTTAATTTATTTTCTAAATAACGCTCATAGGAAAAGTGAATCAACCCTTTACTATTCACTTGAATTTGGAATGTTGGTGGACAAGTTGAAATTTGCGCAGAAAAGTAAATCTTCAATCTCTTTCCCTGATAAGAAGGTGGCAAATTCAAATGATATGCATCTGTTATGATATCATTTAAAAGACTTGTTTTAATCTCTTTTTTGCTATTTTCATATACTTTAATGACTTCTGGTAATAGGGTATGAATTCTTTTTTTGGTTAAAGCAGACAAAAAGACAATTGGTGCATAGGATATAAATTGAAATTCCGCACGAATTTGTTTTACAAATTGTTTCATTTGTTCATCTTTATGATCAATGGTATCCCATTTATTAACGACAATAACAATCGGTTTGCCTGCATCTAGGGCATAACTTGCGATATGTTTATCATGTTCAATAATTCCTTCTTCTGCATTGATGATGAGCAAGCATACATTCGAACGGTCAATGGCCTTCATGGCCCGTAATAAACTATATTTTTCAATTTTTTCATAGACTTTTCCTTTTTTCCGCATTCCCGCAGTATCGATTACAACAAAAGGTTTGTCATAATAGGTAAAAGGCGTATCGATAGAGTCTCTTGTTGTCCCTGCAATATTACTTACAATCGCTCTTTCTTCATTTAATATAGCATTGACCAAACTACTTTTTCCTACATTCGGTCTTCCAATAATCGAAAATCGAATGGTACCTTCTTCATAAGTTTCCTCTTCATAAGTAGAAAAATCTTCTGTAATCATTTGTAACAATTCTTCAATACCAATATTTTGTTCGCCACTGATATGAATATAATGTTCAAATCCAAGTTCATAAAAATCGTATAAGTGGTCTTGTGATTGTTTGCTATCGACTTTATTTATTGCAATAATTACTTTTTTGCTTGTTTTTAAAAGCATATCTTTGATCATTAAATCATTGGCAGTTAAGCCTTCTTTGGCATCTACTACAAAAACAATCACATCTGCTTCATCAATTGCAAGTTCAGCCTGTAATTTAATTTCTGCATTGAATGTATCATTGGCTCCATCAATTCCACCTGTATCAATCAAATGAAATTGGTAATTTTCACTCGTAACATTGCCATAAACGCGATCTCTTGTTACCCCAGGGGTATCTTCTATAATGGATATTTTTTTACCGACAAGTCGATTGAATATAGTCGACTTTCCTACGTTAGGTCTTCCAACCAATGCGACAACTGGTTTTTTCATGATGGTCACCTCATGTTGATATTATAGCATAATCCAAAATAAAAAGATACTTAATATCTTTCTAAATGTGTTCCTGCTTTTAGGATACGTTCACTATCTTCATAATGAATTTGAGCGTATTCAAGTAATCTCCCTAGGCATATATCACTTACACTTTTTTTTAATTTTACATACCATTTGTCGTGATACCAAATCATATCATATATGTTTTGATCCAAAGGAATATATTCTTCCAATTCATATAAAATAGGTGTTTTATGGATACATATTCGCATATCGACTTGATTTTCATCGTATTCGAAATATTCCAGTTCTTCTTTTTCAATTTCTATAACTGCACCATAGTGAATATCTAGGTAAATATCAATGATATAATATCCTTGTATGGTTACTTGATAGAAATCTTTTAATTTTAAAAAGAGTTCTCTAAAATAATCTTCTAATTCTTCTCTTTCTTCAAAGTCTATGGTTGCAATCAATTGGTTATTTAAAAAGAGAATCAGATTTGATTCATCACAAAAGATAAGTTTCATGTAATCACCTAACTTATTGTATGTGACCTTATATTTTTTGCAACTCCATCAAATGATTCTTTCTATTTTTTCTTGTACCTCATTTTTTCCAGTTTTTGTTACATTAGAAAATACGATAAAATCGTCTCCAACCACTAAATCTAGTTCACTGAGTAACATACTCCGTTGTGATTGTTGTTTGGTAATCCCAATTTTATCAGATTTTGTAGCAACAATGGTAACTGGAATTTTATAATGTTTCAAAAAATTATACATTAAAATATCATCACTACTTGGTTTATGACGAAAATCAATCAGCATAAAGACTTGTTTTAAATTTTCTCTACTTGTAAGATAGTCTTCCATCATTAATCCAAATTTTTTCTTTTTATTTTTACTTAAATTAGCAAAACCATATCCTGGTGCATCTACTAAATAAAACATTTCATTTACCAAATAAAAATTAATTGTTTGTGTTTTTCCTGGATTAGATGAAGTCCTCGCATAGTTTTTACGATTGATAAGCGTGTTAATAAAACTACTTTTTCCTACATTGGAACGTCCTACGAGTAAAAATTCTGGTTTATTATCGGTTGGGTATTGACTCCGTCTTACTGCACTAATTGTCAATTCTACTGAATTAATTTTCATTTGACCACCTTACTTTGCTTAATAACGATACAAATTATAACATGATATTCCTCTTTTGTCAAAAAAATTTCAATGGAGGATAGTGTTGTCAAAGTGTAAAGATTTAGAAAAAAATCATTGAAAACAAATAAAAAATGATTAATTAATCAATTGATTAACGATTTTTTCAAACTTTTCCATGGCGTTTTGCAACAATTGACAGGAGTCTTTCGACTGAAATTTATATTCACCATTATTTTTTAAAATTTTTATAAGTGCATTCTTCTCTTCTGTTTCTTCAACATTTAGACTATTTAAGTCTAATTTCTCCACTTTATTATAAATGGCTTTAAAAGTAATTGTATTATTTTCTCGTTCTTCTTTTCATGCAAAATATGCTATATACAAATTTTACTTTATCAGTTCATAGATGGGATGGTTTGTTATGGATGCTAACTTATGTTGAATAAATATTTTTACTCTACCAAACTCTCTCGTATCAATAATAGCAGTTGTCCCATAATCTTCGTATCCTAGAATGGTATAGGAAAGTCCTCCAAAATGAGAAGGTTTTAACATACCTTTCGCATTCTTTGCAACAGGCTGTACTCCCAAGTCATAGATTCTCCATGTATCTGCATGTTCACTCAAATTTAGATACCATTTATTTTCTTCTACTGATGATATCTTTATATCATCTAAATATTTCCAATCAGCAATTCCTAATAATATATTAGTATTATTCATGAAAAATACATTTTCTAATGGTATTTGATTTTGTATACAATATTCTCCACACTGATTTTTTACCCAAGTATCTTGTTTTCCCCTACCTACTTCAATATGACAGTGCACTCCTGTTGCATTTCCAGCATTCCCCATATTTCCAATTTGAACACCTTGTTTGATCATTTGTCCAATATAGCAGTTAATTGTATTGTCATGCCCACATAAGAAAGTAACATAATCAATTGTACCATCTGCAAGTCTTACTTTTTCTACAGATTGCCACCATACAAATGCATATGCTCTATTAATATGGACACATCTTACATCGACTGGTGCATAGTATGGATAACGAATTCCCGCTCTTAAACCTCTAACATCATTTGCCTCACTACCTTTATGAGAATAGGAATCATTTGCTCCTTGTGTACAATACCAATCCGTAAATGGACATAATACATCTTGAATTCCATCTCTTCTACTGGTATCACCCTTTTTCATTCATTTCACCTTTGTTCATTTTTTCAAAGTATTTTTTGAATGGTAAATGAATTCCTACTTCACCTAAATTTTCATAGATAGAAATACCTTCTGTTGCAATACAAACAACTGCACTTCCAATTAGAAACAAATTAATCTGCACAAAATAGTCAATTACAAATCCTAATAATAATGCAATAATCCATGCGATTTTTTTGATATACCCATCTCTTGAAATGGATGAATTTACTTTTTTGTGTTTGAATGCTTTTAGATAGCCTGTAATGACATCTGTAAAAATAAATATTCCACATAAGAGAAATAATGTTTTAGGCTCATTTACATTCATTAATTTTTCTATAAATTGTTCCATATATCTTCCTCTTTTCTATGTAAAAGATGTATTCGCGAATTCCTTTTCTTTTACATAGAAATCATATCACTTTTTTCACTGGACTTTCACTGGACATAAAACAATTTTAAAGAAAAAAATTTAGATTTTACTCTAAATTTTTCTATAATTATATTTGATTTTAAGGAAACTTTTTTATTAATAATATGCGGTAAATTCTTTTCTAATTCGTTTTTCATCAATAAATTTAATATCTTTAAAATTATATTTTATAGCATTCTTATTGATTAAATCTAAATTGTCTAAATTTTTTGCATAAACTTCAACATACTCATTATCCGTAATAAATAATATTAACTGACAATCGCTATCTAAAAATTCTTTATAATTACTTATTTTTTGTGAATCATTACTATTACAATAAATCTGAAGATTCAGGAATATTGGATAGTGCTTTTTATTTTTAATCACTGTTTCAAAATCTCCCCATTTATATATGGTACCATTAAAGAAACAATCACCACTTTCACCCAACACTTCTTCTTCTTTTATTTTACAAATGTATTGATTTTCTAATTTTATATTTTCTAATATTTTATATAATATAATATCATACTTATTTGAAATTTTAAAACTAATTCCTAACATATTATTCCTCCTTATGGTGTTGCTACATTTATAGGTATAGTCCACCAAAACGGTGGTAAAAGTGATGGTAGCATTCTTATCCCTCTATAAACAATATACCCAGCACCAACAGTTGCAACTGTTCCTATAACTATTTTTGAGGTATCAGATTTATTTGAGGTGTCTGAATCATTTGGTGCATGTGCTTTCCCCCTTATAGGTTTATCTCCATTCCATGTCCAATCATGTTCATGTGGCACTGGTAAATCTGGATGTCGTTCTGGGTGACTATAATCTTTATCTGTAGTTGCTCTACCATCAGGTCCATAACTTCTATAATCACCATTTAGCTTTTGAACTGTAGTATTAGGTTTGCCAGTTGTTGGTACATTGTTATGTCCATTTGTAGGACTAAAACTTTGTTTAATTTGGATAGCTTGACTAACTTTAGGTTTTGGATTAAACTTTAATCCATTAGAAACTACTTTTTTTACAGCATTCCATACGTTTTTCAATAGTCCCTTTCCATTAGAATCATAGCAATTTATAAAATCATTACTGCAGTAAGCATATAAATTTTGTCTTAAGATGTCTCTATTCTCGTTTATAGTCCCATCTGCATTTAAAAATCGCCCCATACTGGATTATAATATCTGCTATTTAAATAATATAAATTGGTTTCTTTATCATAATAACATCAATAATTCTGTTTTGAGTTTTCAAATTTTTTCTATTTATTCTAATATCTTTCATATTAACACTGACCCTTTTAGAATATCAAAAGATGTTAAATCCAATTCTTAACCTAATTCTTTGACTACCAAAATTCTTCAACTACATATATTAATCCTTCATTAATAAAATAGAACATATATATATGGTTCCTTTTATCATCCTTGTCTATACAATGATAATATAGGTATTCTTGATTAAATGGAATCATATACTTGTCATCTATTTCTAATTTAGATAGTATTTTACTTACTTCATCCTCTATTACTATATTTTTATTAGAAATCCAAGGTATACTATTTAACTTCTTAATTTTTGATTTAGATGCATATTTTAGTATTGCATACCGAGGACCATCGCCAAGAAAACTAGGAGGAAGACTTTCTACATAAACTGCTTTGTCTTCAAAAGGGAGATTTAGATTCCAGTTTAAATTAACTGCGAAAATATATTTTCTATAGAAGTTAAAATATAAAATGCAAATAATAATTACAAAAAATATAATTACTAATATAATTTTGAAAGTCTTTTTCACAATAGTCACTCCCTATTTTATCATCAACATTTATACTATGAACAAGGATCATACTTAAATACAACATATACATCATACGTATGTATACTTCCAAGATATTGATCAGTCCAAGCCATATTGTTTCCCACGGTAAATACAAATCCCCTGATACCATCATTAAAATAACCTGGTTCAAATTTAAAATCATATTTATCGTGTATTGTGATGTCTAAAGTTCCACAACCATTTTCAACATTACCACTGGCTTTAATTTTTGCGCCATGGAAAGAACCTTTTAAATCTGTAGAAGCATTAAATTCCATTGTCTCATTTTTATCTATGAATCCAGTATTTGTTTCAGTAACAATTTCATTTATTTTATTTTTAAAATCTGTATCCTTTTTTATTTTATTTGATATAAAGTTATCTCCAAAATACATAACAGTATCTACCTTTTTAGTTGCATTTTCTAGCAATTCTCCAGAAACTGGCATTCCAACTTTTTTTAATGCGGCAGAAACAAGTTTCCAGCCAAGTTTTGCAAGTGGAGTAAAAAGACCATTACCTGTTATATCGACATACTTTATAACATTGTTGCTACAATATGCATATAGATTGCAACTATTTATATCTTTATTTGCACCTATGATTCCATCTACATTTATAAATCTACCCCAAACCGGATTATAATATCTAATATTTAAATAATATAGATTGGTTTCTTTATCATAATAATAACTTCTATACCGAAATGGATTGATATTTCCTATATGTGTATTATCATTTGATACATCATTACCTTCACTATCTGTAATAGATATAATATTTCCCCATGCATCATAGGTATATTTTGCTACTATATTATTACTACTGTTCAATATTCCTATAATATCATTTTGAGCATTCGTAATATAATAATAAGTTTCATCATTATATTTGAATCCTATTAATCCATCTACTTCATTACGTATATAGTATAACACATCATTACCCGTTTTCTCAAATATAATTGATGTTCCCTCTACATAGTATTCTATCTTTACATTATTGATTGTTTTAGAAGTTCTAATTCCATCCTTATTGTATTGATATTCTACTGTATTATTAGAATCTACATATTGATTTAATTGTCTTCCATTCATCCAATCTAATGTGATATTTTCTCCTATGGTAAGTGGATTTCCTATTGTATCATAAGTGATCACATCATTATTAAATTGCGTTAATTGATCTTGCCAATTGGAATTGTTATATTGATACCTATCTTGGGCGACTAAATTGTCTGTACCTAATTCATATGCCTTTTTAAATAATATGTTTCCTAAACTATCATAAGTATATTCTACCCTTTTATTCAGTATATAATTATCTTCTTTAACTAGTTCATTGTAATCATCGTAATCATATCTATTTTCTAATATACCATTATGATAAATATGTGTAATGTTATTTAGTTTATCATATTTATAAGAGTAAATATCGCCATTTATGTCTATACTTTTAACCAATGAAGAGGTTCTTTTTCCGTTTGTAATATAATTATAACGAATGGGTGAATTATTAGAAATATTTTTTTCTACTAATCTTCCTAAATAATCATATATATAATTAATGGAGGTACTACTAAATTCTGTTCTTGGACAAGTAATAACCGCATCATTATTCAATGTATTTTGGATATTATGTTCTAGTTGATTAAAATTTAAAAAAATGACTAAATAGTTTGTTATTCAGTCATTTTTTAAATTTTAATTACCAAAACCAATTTGTATCTTCATGCGTCGGTACTTTCCATCCATCATCAGTTTCAAAAACATTTCGTATTTCATCTGGCATTTCATCCAGTGATTTATATCTTTCTAATTTATCTGTTTTATAATTTAATATATCATATTCGAAATCATATTTTATATTTGACTCTGGACCTGAAATACTTGCTGTTATCATATAGATAACTGAATTTTCTTCATCTATGCGAAACTTTTGAAGCCAATTCGAGCATGTTGGACAAAAATTTTTATTATCAGTTTTTCTTAATATATATCTGTTTATATCTCTATCCTTTTCAGAATTCCAACCACTTATTTCGGCTATATAATATTTGTGTTCACTAATGTCATAAATTGTATATCTTGGTGTATGAGGCTTCAAATATTCATACGCAATACATATGATAGCTGTAATTGGTACTAAAAGAAACATCCCGCCAACAAATTTCCAATTTGTTTTTCTCATAATCTATCGCCCTTCTTTTATTCACAATTTACACAATAATCAAATTCTACTGTAACATAGAAATTACTAATTGTTCCTATTTCTTGCGCTCCCCATGCCATATTATTAATCGCATCTATAGTCCAATTTTTAACACCTTGGGAATTTCCAAGTGGATTATTTTTAAAATCATATAAATCCGTTATTTTTACTGATAAATTTCCTACTCCATTATTTAATGTTCCAGATAAGGTCATTTTAGCTTCATGTAGTGACAACTTTAAATCCATGTCGTTTTCGAAACTATTGGTTTATCATACTTACTTATTTCATTCGAATTTTCATTCACCACAGTTTTAATTGCATCTTGAAATTCTTTTGACTTCTTTATCTGCTTGGCAGTTTTAGACTTTCCATCTAAATATACGTCAGAAGGATTCAATTGCAATGAGTGTGCTAATAATTGTGATGATGTTGGATATATAGGGTTTGTAAATGCTGTACATAGCCCAATCAACATTTTTTCTGTTGTCTTAATGAACCCTTTCCCAATACCTATAAAAAAATCTTTTATTCGTCCATTTCCACTATAATCTAAATTGTTAATTGGATTATCACTACAATACGCATATAAATTGTAACTATTTATATCTTTATTTGCACCTATGATTCCATCTCCATTAATAAATCTACCCCAAGCTGGATTATAATACCTGCTATTTAAATAATATAGATTGGTTTCTTTATCATAATAATAACTTCTATACCGAAATGGATTGATATTTCCTATATGTGTATCATTATTTGATATATCTATTCCATTTCCATCAGTTATAGATAGGATACTTCCCCATGAATCATAAGTATATTTGGCTACTACATTATCATTACTATCTAATATTCCTATAATATCATTTTGAGCATTTTTAAGATAATAATATTTATCATTTTTGCACTCAAATCCAATTAATCCATCTACTTCATTACGTATATAGTATATCACATTTGAACCTGTTTTCTCAAATATAATTGATGTTCCCTCTACATAGTATTCTGTCTTTACATTATTGATTGTTTTAGAAACACGAATTCCATCCTTGTTATATTGATATTCTACTGTATTATTAGAATCAACATATTGATTTAATTGTCTTCCATTCATCCAATCTAATGTGATATTTTCTCCTATCGTAAGTGGATTTCCTATTGTATCATAAGTGATCACATCATCATTATATTTAGTTAACTGATCTTTCCAATTAGAATTATTATATTCATACGTATTACTAATAATTAAATGAAATTGACTGTTTTCATTCAACCTTTGTATTTTTAAAATGGTTTATATTCTTCACCATCTATAAATATTGTATAATTCTTATCTAATCTCTGATTAATAAATGTAATTTCAGATATATATGTTTTTCCATTACTAACATTGTCCTTAAGCTTTATAATATCAAAACTAGAAGATAACGTATCTGTAATTTGAATAGCAGAGCATTCATCCATAATACCCGAAATTACAACAATTGCAGAATTTTTAAGAGAATTTTCGCTTATATGAATTATATATTCTTTATAATTACGTTTACTTTCCTTAATACCTTTATCTAGTTTCCAAGTTCCATTTTCTTTAATCATTGAAATAATTTTATTGAAACCATCATCTTCATAAAATATATAAGCATAGTTTTCATATATATATGATTTTTTTAAACCTTCTGTTGGATAATAATAATGAAAATATTGTTCAACTGTTTTAAATTTTATAGATTGTTTTTCAAATTTTATTCCCCAAATACAAGCATAGATTATTAAAAATAAACATATCTTTATAATAAAATTCGTGAGCGTATTCTCTTTTAAATAATATTTTTGGGTCTTAAAAAATATTATAAAACTCAATATTACTAATATCCACCTAATAGAATAATAATTCATTGGAAATCTCCCCTATAAATTTTATGTTTTTCTCAATCATCACTACATACTATATCTCTTGTAACTATAAACCCTTTTCTAGCATGAGGTAAATACTTTATAATCATGCATTCTCCCTTATGAATAGGTTCTATAGAATACACCTCAATTATAATATTTTTACCTGTTTCTGTATTTCTAAATTTTATTGATTTAACACCTTTATTCTTATCATTTTCTGTTAAACTAATTGCCTTCATTGTTTCAAATTTTTTATTAATAAAGTTGGGGAAATCTAATGCAAAATCAAAGATGTTTAAGCAAAGAAAACATATAACTATTATAAATATTGTAACTATAGCTAAATTTATCTTTTTCAAATATTTTTCGTTTTTGTGTTTTTCTGATAATATCAATTCATCTTTGCTTACTATATTTCTTTTTTTGAAAAAATAACGATAAACAAGATAAATAAGATATATTGTAGCACATACAATTATTAATTCTTCAATGTAACACTTCCATATAAAATACATTATAATATCCCCTTTCACATAGATTACTCCATTGGGCAATAATTTATAACTCGTGGACAGTAATCCCCACCAGCATGAACATTAGATGATTTTTTAAATAAATTACCAAAATCAATAGATGAGAATACCCCATTTGTTAGCGAACCAGGGACCGAACCAATAATTTCGGATACAATTCCTTTCTTTACAACAGATGTACTCATATTTTTAGCAGTACCATTTATTAACTTAGTTATCCCAGATTTATATACAGAGCTAAAACTATTTCTTCCAGACGTAATTCCACGAACTTTAATTGTTGGACAAACAGCTTCAATTGTAACTCCAACTGCAGTATCTCTTATTGTAGTTTTAGCCATTTCCTTAATTGTTTTAGGATTTCTACCAGTAATATTCTCTAATGTTTGAGTTGCTATCGATGAAGTAGCACTTGTTACGGCTGCTGCTTTTATTGGATGGCCACTTGCAAATGTTACACCTCCAGCAAATCCACCAATTGCAGAACCAATATATGTTTCTGGTGAAGAGAATGAAGGTTTTCCCTTTACAACACTTGTAGCAATATCAGATATAAATTGTCCTGCTGTATTTACAAATGCTCCAACAATTCCACCGAGGAGTTTTAAGCCAAATTGCCCATTAGAATCAACTTCACTAACTGGATTATTTTCACAATAGATATATAAATTATTTGATAAGCTTTGTTCTCCATATATCAAAGAAGTATCTGCATTTAAAAATCTGCCCCATACTGGATTATAATATCTACTATTTAAATAATAAAGATTACTTTCTTTGTCATAGTAATAGCTTCTGTATCTATAGGGATTAATATTTCCTATATGAGAATTATCACCAGATACATCATTACCATTACTATCTGTAATAGACACTATGTTTCCCCATGCATCATAAATATATTTTACGACTACATTGTATTGATTATCTAATATTTTTATAATATCATTATTATTGTTTTTAATATAATAATACATATCATTATTATACTTAAATCCAATTAAATCATCAACTTCATTACGTATATAGAATACCACATTATTATTGTTTTTTT
>CAJUHL010000027.1 GCA_910586425.1 uncultured Bacilli bacterium | reverse complement strand
CAAGTGTTCCATTTTTATTGTATGGAATCTCTTCCATCTATATACATTATACTAAATTTTTTTTGTTTGTGCAAGTTTCCGATTTGAAAATTTTTTGTTTAGGAAAATGCTAGTTTATGATAGAAAATTTATATTTGTATTAATATTAAAATTATTTCTGGTTGATTAAAACATCAGACTTATAGGGAATCCTTTCTTCTGCCATACATGTATGCGTTATCCAACCATTGAATCATAAAAACTATATTATTTTTTCTTTGGTATTTATTATAAGCTAGTTTTCTATCTTGTTAACCTTTTTATCAAATTGTTAATTGGATTATCACTACCACTTGGGTAATTCAAAACCGCTTCTTTTGAATAATTTTTCTAACTCATAATTGGAATAAAAAATAATAGTTGGTCTTCCATGAGGACAATTGTATGGATTCTCACAATTTCTCAAATCTTGAATGAGTTGCTCCATTTCTGTTTCTGTTATATTTTCATTTGCCTTGATTGCTAGCTTACAAGCCATCATGGTTGCTACTTTTTCATTAAATTTTTCAATGGAAAAATCTTTTTCCACTTCCAATAAAGTTTCCATAATTTTAAAAGTTGCGTCTTTTTCATATCCTTTTGGAAGCCATGTTGGATGACTTTTTACAATAATGGAATTCAAACCAAATTCTTCTACTTCAAAATTCATAGTTTTTAAAATGTCAAAATTCTCTTTTAATACAATAAAATCATTATTGGAAAATTCAAAGGTCATAGGAAATAATAATGGAGTACTATCATTACTAGGATTTCCTAATCTTTTTTTAAATGTTTCATAATTGATTCTTTCTTTCGCAGCATGTTGATCAATCATATACATTCCTTTTTCATTTTGACATATTATATAAGTTCCATGTACAAGACCAACTGGATATAATTCTGGCAAGTGATTGACTACTTTTTCTTCCCCAATTGTTTCCTTGCTTTCTTTCATTTCAAATAATGGAGAATCTTCCTTCACATTATCTTCAATCACAATATAATCTTCTGTTTCAGCCACTCGGTTTAAATCCAAAGTAAGTTCCTGATAAACTGGTGTTTCTTTAGGTGTTTTGTCTACTTCTATATGTGGAATTAGAGAACGACTTTTCAATTGTTTTTCAATCATTTGAGTGATTAATGTCTGCAATTCTTCCATTTTTGAAAATTTAATATCCATTTTAGTTGGATGCACATTTACATCTACTAATGTAGGATCTACTTCTATATTAAATACAACAATTGGATAACGATTATCTGGTTTATAAGAGTGATAGCTATCATTGATTACACGATTTAAATCCATATTACGAACCACACGCCCATTGACAATTGTAACCATGCCGTTGCGACTAGAACGATGAATTTCTGGTAATGACATATACCCAGTAATGGTATAGTCTGTATCTTCTATACTGACTTCTACCATTTTTCTAACAATATCCATTCCATAAACTGCAGAAATCGTTTTTAATAGATTGTCACTTCCATCTGTATTTAATAACATGGTATGGTTATTGGTTAATATAAATTTAATTTCAGGATGCGATAATGCAATTTTATTGACATAATCAGTAATGCTTGCTAATTCCGTATATAAGCTTTTCATGTGTTTTAAACGGGCTGGTGTATTGTAAAATAAACTATCAATGGTCATAATAGTACCAACTCTTGCTTCACATGGTTCTACCGATATCATTTTTCCTCCATGAATCACCACTTCAGTTCCAATGTCCTTGATACAAGTCTTTAAATTTACTTTACTGACACTTGCAATACTTGCCAAGGCTTCTCCTCGGAATCCCAACGTTGTAATATGAAATAAATCATCTTCTTCTTTTAATTTGCTAGTAGCATGTCTTCCAAATGCCATAATGGCATCCTCTTTATCCATTCCACTTCCGTTATCGGTTACTTTGATTTGGACTGTACCTGCCTCTAATAAGTCAATTTTGATCTCACAACTACCTGCATCAATGCTATTTTCTACCAATTCTTTGACGACACTTGCACATCTTTCTACTACTTCTCCAGCAGCGATTTTATTGGCAAGTAATTCATCCATTACTTTTATTTTTGCCATATGTTTCACCATATTCATTATAACATATTTTTGTGTTTTTAAAATCATATTCTGCTTTTCAATATTCATTTAAAAAAGATCGGTTTTGTATATTTTTTCAAGGTTATTTTGTCTGAATGACAGTTGAAACAAAATTTTAGAAAAACAAATGCGATTCTACATAGTAAATTACAATAAAAAACTGCATTTCTGCAGTGATTTCTAAACTTTCAATCTATAAAATTATTTTATTTGCATTCATGAAATAAAGAGCCATAAATATTATTTTAAAATTTTTGCGATGTCTTCTACTCGCCTAATTTCATGTTTTGGAAAGATATCAATTGTGTTGTTGGTAGGTGTACTAATAAAACAACTATCAAAACCAGTTTGTTGCATTTGACCGATTAGTAATAAATCTTTACTAAGATACAACCAATTTTTGATGTCCTCTTTTCTTTTGCATTCTATCATAAAATCTAACCAAGAAAGTTTTTGATCTATTTTTCTTTCAAAGTCTTTCCATATAAATATAGTCTTTTCCGTTAAAACATCACCTGTTACATAAGCAATGGTGTCATAACCTCTTGCAAAAGCTACTATATCTTGGATATCTAAAAAAATATTTTCATCCATTAATAATTTGGGATAATTTGCTTGTTCTCTTGTTTTCATTTTTTCCTCCTATTTTATTCTACCATTTCCCCATCCATACTCCATGTCTTCACATCTGTGATTTTTACATTGACAATTTTTCCAATATACTTTTCATCTGCTTTGACATTGACCAGTTTCATGGTATCGGTATACCCCATTAACATTCTTTCATTTTTTTCACTGATGCCTTCTAATAATACAGGTACCGTTTGGTTTAAGTAAGACTGATTTTTTTCAAGTGCATATTGATTCACAAGCTCATTTAGTCTTTGCAAGCGTTCTTCTTTAACAGCAGGGGCAATATGATCCTCCATTTGGGCTGCTGGTGTTCCTACTCTTGGTGAAAAAATAAAAGTAAAAGCAGAATCATATTGCAATGCATTGACTACCTCTAAAGTCTCTTGAAAGTCTTCTTCTGTTTCATTTGGAAAACCGACAATGATATCTGTTGTTAGGGCACAATTTGGGATTTTTTGTTTGATTTTATAAGCAAGTTCTAGATAACTTTCCTTGGTATATCTTCTTCCCATAAGTTTCAAAATGCGAGAAGAGCCAGACTGTAGTGGCAAATGAATATAAGGCATAATATTATCATATGCAGCAATCACATCAATCATTTCATCGGTAAAATCCCAAGGATGACTTGTGACAAAACGGACTCTAGGAATTCCAATTTTGGCAACATCCTCTAGTAAATTCTCCATTTTATAATCTTCCTGTAAATCTTTTCCATATGCATTGACATTTTGGCCTAACAATGTTACTTCCTGATATCCATTATGATACAATGCTTCTACTTCTTTTAAAATGGCTTCGCGTTTTCTACTTCTTTGTTTCCCCCTTGTATAAGGAACAATACAATAAGTACAAAACTTATCACATCCATACATAATATTGACCCATGCCTTATAACGCGATTCTCTTTTGACAGGAATATTTTCAATCATATCCCCCTCTTTACTGTATACTTGAATTTGTTGTAATTTTGTTTCAATGGTATGGTTTAGAATAACAGGTAATTCATGGATATTATGAGTCCCAAAAACAAAGTCTAAATACTTATGTTTTTTCATAATTTCTTGAACCACGACTTCTTCTTGTGCCATACAACCACAAAGTCCTGCAATGATATCTGGTTTGGTTTCTTTCAAATGTTTTACTCTACCAAGATATCCAAATACTTTATTATGGGCATTTTCCCTGATGGCACATGTGTTGAGTAAAATCACATCCGCATCTTCCATAATATCACATTCTTGGAAGTCCATATCTTCTAATATGGCTTTGATATTTTCGCCATCATGTTCATTCATTTGACATCCATAAGTTTTAATAAAATATTTTTTACCAGAACCAAGTGTTTTTAACTCTTCTTTTATAATATATTCTTTTGTTTTGATTAATACATCTTCTTTACTTCTTTTTTTTGCTTCCTTATAATTTGGTATTTGCATTCTATCACTTCATTTCCTATAAAATAATAACATAAGATTAGAAAAACAGCAATTCTTTCTTTTGGATAAATTATAGCTATTATAAAATCCCACTATCTTGTAATGGGATTTATTTTAAATATGATACATTTATTTTGATATTATTCTTATAAATATTTTTCAATTTTTTCAAAATCACTGCTATCATCTAGTTTGGTATGAGAAAGTTCATCAAATAGTTTTTTCTGTTCTTTCGATATTTTTTTAGGAACATGAATATCTAAAATTACATACATATCCCCTTTTCTGCCAGTTTGAACATCTTCAATTCCTTTCCCTTTTAAACGATGTTTATCGCCACTGGAACTTCCAGCTGGGATGGCTAATTTAATCGTGCCATATAATGTAGGAACATCTTTTTTAGTTCCTAATACAGCATCCGTAATGGTGATTGGTAATTTTAAGTAAATATCGTTGTCATCCCTTTCATATAATGGATGCTCTTTTACCCTAAATTCAATATAAACGTCCCCATTAGGACCTCCATTGTACCCAGCTTCCCCAGCACCCGCTAAACGTAGCCGATTGCCTGTATCAACACCAGCAGGAATTTTAACTTCCTTAACTTTATGGGTTCTTACTTTTCCACTACCTTTACAAGTAGCACATTTTGTTTTATAAGTACGACCTTTTCCCCCACAAGTAGCACAAGTGGTTTTGGTCATAAAGGTTCCAAATAAGGTTCTTTGTTCAGAAGTCATTTGGCCACTACCTTTACAAGTAGCACAAGTTTCTTCTTCAAATCCACCTTTTCCATGGCAAGTATCACAATTTTCTTGAATATTAAGTTCCACTTCTTTTTTACAACCAAACACAGCTTCTTCAAATGTCAAATCCATGCGTAGTAAAGTATCTTGTCCCTGTCTTGCACGTGTAGAAGACCTACTACCGCCAAAACCAAAGCCACTTCCAAATAAGTCTCCAAAAATATCAGAGAAATCAAATCCAGAAAAATCAAATCCACCAGCGCCGCCACCCATTTGATCAAAGGCCGCATGTCCAAATTGATCATATTGACGTCTTTTTTCTGCATCCGATAATACAGCATATGCTTCTTGTGCCTCTTTGAATTTTTCCGCTGCATCTGGTTCTTTGGAAACATCTGGATGGTATTTTTTGGCTAACGTTCTAAAGGCACTTTTAATTTCGGCATCGGTCGCATTTTTACTGACGCCTAGTACCTCATAATAATCTCTTTTATTCATAACACATACTTCCTCTCTAATTGTCTATACTTCACACAATGCTTTTAACTCTTGTAATTTTGTATCAAATAAATGCAATGCGTCTTCAATTGGAGCAGGTGTTGTCATATCGACACCTACCTCTTTCAATAGTTCTAGTGGATAATTGGAATCCCCACTCGATAAAAATTGAATATACTTATCCCGTACACCAGCATCACCTGCTAGAATTTTGGTTGCGATGGCCAAAGCTGCAGATAACCCTGTTGCATATTTATATACATAAAAAGGACTATAAAAGTGTGGTATTCGCTCCCATTCATATCGAATCAAATCATCACTTACTACATTCTCGCCATAGTATAGACGATTTAATTCATAATATGTACTGCTAAATTCTTTTTCAGTCAGTGGAATTCCTTTGGCCTCTTTTTCATGCATCAACATTTCAAATTCTGCAAACATTGTTTGGCGGTAAATTGTTGATCGAATATTGGATAAAAATTTCGTTAAAATCACAATCTTTTCATTTTTGCTTTCAGCATGTTGGTACATATATTCATTGAGCAATACTTCATTGACAGTTGAAGCAATTTCCGCTGAAAAAATAGGATAAGAATAATATACAGAAGGTTGATGTTTGATGGAATAATAGTAATGCATTGCGTGCCCCAATTCATGGGCTGCTGTACTTACTGATCCTATCGTTCCATAATAATTCAAAAGGACATAAGGATGGGTCCCATAGCTAGCAGTACAGTAAGCTCCTGATTTTTTATTTTTAGTGGGATAAACATCTACCCATCCATTTTCTAATCCTTTTTTTAAATCGGATACATATGTTTCACCAAGTGGTTTCAATGCTTCTAAAATAATTGTCTTCGCTTCTTCGTATGAATAGGTTTTATGATCTTCTTTTACCAAATCGACATAAATATCGTACATATGTAGTTCATCTAAACCTAAAATACGTTTTTTGAATGCCATAAAATCATACATTTTATCTAAATTTTTATGAACAGTATCAATTAAGTTGTGATACACAGAAAGACTAATATTATCGTCATATAAACTGGCTTCCAAAGAACTCTCATAATGATGTACTTTACTTTGAAATAAAGTCGCTTTGATTTGTCCTTTTAAAGTTGCGGCTACTGTATTTTTGATACTTTCCCAGTAATGATATAATGTTTCAAACGCATTTTTACGAACATTTCTATCTTTACTTTCGATATAAACACTATAATTTTCATTGGTTAATTCTACTTCTATTCCATTAGCATCGATGATATTGCCGTAATGGATATCTGTATTGTCTAGATGGGTAAATACTTCATCTGGTGTTGCAAGTGCACCAGATGCCATGGAGATAATTTCTTCTTCTTTTTCGGTCAATGTATATTTTTGAAAACGATATATTTTTTCCAAATCAAAGCGATAAGTTTCTAAATTGGCATTTTCTTTGATATACTCTTCCACCACAGAAAATGGTGTTTTTAACATTTCAGGTCCAATAAAAGAAGTTTGTTCACCAACACGTTCTAATACATGCATCACTTTCATTTTGAGTGATTGAGCATCTGCATTGGTAGTATCTTCATCTAAATATAAAAGTACATAAATTCCCACTTTTTCTAGTAAACAAGATAGTTGATCATGTAATTGGTAAAATTCATATAAAGTTGCACTATCTTGCATTATTTTTCCCTGATAAGAAAGTAACATTTTGGTTTGTTTTTCTACTTCTTTTAGTGCTTTTAAAACTTCTGTTTCATTTTGATAAATCGCCGTTAAATCCCATTTATACTTTGTATCTATCTCACTTCTTGGTTTCAATTGTTCCACTTTTCTTCTCCATTTCTTTTATATAGGATGAAAGTTCTAGTTTCCTAGAACTTCATACATTATTTTTCTTCAAATTCAGCATCAATTACATCATCGCTTTTTTTATTATCTGATTCTGTAGATTCATTTCCTTGATTTTCTTGAGCAGCTTTTGCAGCTTCTTCATAAATTTTAGTAGCAAAAGCCATAGCTGTTTCTTGTAATTTTTCTTTTTTCGTTTTGATGTCTTCTAAATTGTCTTTTTCCAAAGCCTCTTTTAATTCTTTGATTTCATTTTCTGCTTTTTCTTTATCTTCTTTACTGATTTTATCTCCTAAATCTTTGATGGATTTTTCAGTTTGGAAGACAAGTTGTTCTGCTTCATTACGTGCCTCTGCTTCTGCTTTTCTTTTTTCATCGGCTTCTTTGTTGGCTTCGGCTTCTTTGACCATTTTTTCAATTTCTTCATCGGTTAAGGATGTAGATGAAGTAATGGTAATTGATTGTTCTTTGTTGGTTCCTAAATCTTTGGCTTTTACATTTACAATACCATTCGCATCAATATCAAAAGTAACTTCAATTTGTGGTACACCTCTTGGGGCTGCTGGAATGTTTGTTAATTGGAATCTTCCAAGTGTTTTGTTATCGGCAGCCATTGGACGCTCTCCTTGTAATACATGAATGTCTACAGCAGGTTGATTATCCGCAGCGGTTGAGAATACTTGTGATTTACTCGTAGGGATTGTTGTATTTCTTGGAATTAGTACTGTCATCACATTCCCCATAGTTTCAATTCCTAAAGAAAGTGGTGTTACATCTAGCAAGACAATATCTTCCACTTCTCCTGTTAAGACACCACCTTGAATAGCAGCTCCCATCGCAACTACTTCATCTGGGTTTACACCTTTAGAAGGTTCTTTTCCAAGTTCTTGTTTGATTAAATCAACTACTTTTGGAATACGTGTAGATCCTCCAACCAATAAAACTTTATCAATGTCATTTTTGGTTAAGTTCGCATCTTTTAAAGCATTACGAACTGGTTCTAATGTAGAAGTTAATAAATCATCTACCAATTCTTCAAATTTTGCTTTGGTTAATGTGACAGATAAATGGATAGGTCCATTTTCACTTTGGGTAATAAATGGAATAGAAACTTCTGTTGAAGACATTCCAGATAAATCTTTCTTGGCTTTTTCCGCTGCATCTTTGACTCTTTGCATTGCCATTTTATCATTTGTTAAGTCAATTCCATTTTCCTTTTTAAATTCACTGACTAAGTAATCCATTACCCTCTCATCAAAGTCATCTCCACCTAAATGGTTATTTCCACTGGTAGATAATACTTCATAAACGCCATCTCCAAGTTCTAGGATAGAAACATCGAATGTACCTCCACCTAAATCATATACAAGAATCTTTTCATTTTTATCTTGTTCCATACCATATGCTAAAGCAGCAGCGGTTGGTTCATTGATAATTCGTTCTACTTCTAATCCAGCAATTTTTCCAGCATCTTTGGTTGCTTGTCTTTGTGCATCATTGAAATATGCGGGTACGGTAATAACTGCTTTATTTACATTTTCTCCTAAATAAGCTTCAGCTGTTTTCTTTAAGTCACTTAAAATCATTGCGGATACTTCTTGTGGTGTATAATCTTTTCCATTCGCATGTACTTTTTCATTGGTTCCCATCAATCTTTTAACGGAATAAATGACTTCTGGATTGGTAATCATTTGGTTTTTGGCTTTTACACCTACGATAATTTCCCCATCTTTTCCAAATGCAACAACAGATGGAGTCGTACGATTACCTTCCGCATTGGCGATAACCTTTGTTTCACCACCTTCACGTACAGCAACACAACTATTGGTTGTTCCTAAATCAATTCCTATTATTTTACTCATATCTATTCACCTTTCCTTTATTCACTTACTTTGACCATCGCAGGTCTGATTACTCTATCTTTGAGTAAATATCCTTTTTGTAATACTTCCAATACCTGACCTGATTCTACGTTTTCTTGCTTTTCTGTTAAAACAGCTTCATGGTATGCAGGATCAAATGGTTGATTGATGCCATCGATGGCTTTTACTTCTACACTTTCTAAAATGTTAGTTAAATTACAATAAATCATTTTGAATCCTTCTAAAAATTTGGAAACTTGATCATCTAAATTGGAATCATCCATTTTAATGGCTCTTTCAAAATTATCTACTACAGGAAGTAATTGTTTTACAATGTCTTCATTGCTATATTTTAAAATGCGAGACATTTCTTCTTCTTTTCG
Source organism: uncultured Bacilli bacterium (assembly GCA_910586425.1). The sequence goes on along the minus strand of CAJUHL010000027.1, from coordinate 12,263 downwards.
TTTTCGGTAATTGATGAGTTCTGCTTTATCGCGTAAACTTTTGTCTTCTAATTCTTTGACTTGAAGTTCTAATTCTTCTATTCTTTTCTTATTTTTGTCTTTTTTTTCTTTTTTGAGATTGTGTGTTGTTCCACCTGTTTCTCCCTCACAAGAGCCATCTTGATTACAAGTACAATCAGGACATTCGCATGTTTGTTCGCAATTGCATGGTTCTTCATGAGAACAGTTACAGTTCTCACATTCACAATATTCCATTTCTTTTTCCACTCTAATTCCTCCTTTATTCATTAATATGATTTTTAATAAATTCTAGTAAGGTTGTAACCCGATCATATTCCATTCGCTTGGGTCCGATTAGTGCAATTGTTCCTTCTTCCCCACCAACCGAATAGTTGGTTTTAATAACAGTTACATCCTCATCAAATGCATTTTCACTTCCAATGTAAATATGAATTCCAGTTCCATCTTCATAATCACTTTCCACTACATTTTGAATAAATTCTTTGTCTTCAAATTTATTTAAAATATTACGGATTTTATCTGCATCATTGAATTCTGGTTGCTTTAAGATGTTACTTGGTTTTGTCACATGAACACTTGGCTCTTCATGTAAATCAGTCAGTACATTATACAAAGCATCATAAATAGCTTTCTGTTGTTTTAACGATGCTCCAATTTTTGGTTTGACTTCAAATTCTAATTTGATGCTTACTTCATCAATGGGTGTTCCAATTAAAAATTTGTTAATCAAATCTACAGTTTGTTTGATTTCCAAAGTAGATACTTTTTCTTCTAATGCGACATTTTTGTGTTCTACATGACCTTTGTCTGTTACAACAATCGTTACCATATTATTTTCATCTATTGGGATTGCTTCAATTTTACTAATCCGATTTTCTTTAGAGGAAGATCCAAGTACAATCGATGTATAATTGGTAAGGTCGGAAATGATTTCCATGCTTCGTGCGATGACATCGCTAAGTACCAAAGATTGATTTTTAAATACTGTTTGTAGTTTTAACATATCATCGCCTGTTAATTCTTTTGGTTGCATGATATGATCTACATAATATCGATACCCTTTTTCACTTGGTACCCTACCAGAAGATGTATGTGTTTTTTCAAGTAAATTCAAATCTTCTAGAATACTCATTTTATTTCTGATGGTAGCACTAGAGCATTTTAATGCTTTACATAAAGATTTGGAACTAATGGGTCTAGCCACCTTAATGTAATTTTCTACAATCAGTTTTAATAATTCTTCTTCTTTTTGGCTTAACAATTACATCACCTCTAGCATTCGCTTTATCCGACTGCTACTTCATTATAGTATATTCTATTAGCATTGTCAATATGAGATTGCTAATAAATTTATTTTTGACAATTTCACATATTTTATGTATAAAACAGGTATAGATATCGTTAATATTTTATACACTGACTTTTTCTATTATATTTTGTCACTCCACTTATTTTATAATTGTACAATGTTAATATTGGTATAATTCATCAATATCCGATTTAAAGTAAGAGCATCGATATTTTATGCAACTTATTTATGATATACTTTTTGAATGTAGTTCACCATGTTTGAAACATAGTATTCTATATAAGTATTGCAAGAAAGAAATGAGGTATTAAAAATTTGCTGTTTCTTATAATCTGGAATTTTTTGTAAAGTTCGCTTTATAAAGTTTCTTTCTGACGCTATAGGATCCTCTCCTAGGATAGTTGGATATGGGTATTTTGGTAGTAAACCTTTTATGTATTTCAAATATTTGATTTGATTTTGAATGTTATCCGAAATGGCGGTGCCTGTTACATAAGATAATATAGTATCAAAAATATTTTTTGCGCCAATATAAGCAAAAGTATTATAGTCCTGATATTGTTCATACATTAATTTTCTTACAAAAAATCGTAACTTAAAATCATCATATTCTTTCGGAATTGTAGCACTATTCATTAGAATGGGATTCTGTTTTATAAACAATTCTATTTGTTTTGTCTCTTCCTCTGAAATTTGATAAAAATGCCCACTAATGTATTCATATAAACTAACAATGTAGTATAGATTAGGTGGGACTTTCTTTGGTATCAAATATGGAAATACATTCTCTTTAGTCTGTTCAGGTATTTTATCCCAAGAACGGTTGATATTATCACGAATGCGTCTTTCTATATGTATCGCTTTTTTTGAATTTATATAAGGATAAATATTTTTTGTTGGCGATTCTGAATACATATCAATAGAATGTTCAAATACGTGATTGAGATATACCTCTAATCCACAGTTTGAATTAATGTAAAAAACATTTTGTATTAAATTATGAATATACATTTCCAAAGTTTCTTCTGTATTGTTTGGAAAAAAATCATTTGGATACTGTTGTATTAACATTTTCCAATTAATCCACTTTTGTAATTGTTCTGAATTACCTATTTTTAACATTGTATCACTCCTCGTTACTCAAACCATAAAAAAAAGGGGGTATTTCCCCCCCCCCGTTTACAAATAGCAAATATGTATCCTACTCGCAAACTATATTATGATTCCTCTTTGTCTAATGCCGCATATTATAGCAAATATTTTAGCTTTGTCAAATTCACTATATTTTGTAATCATTTTGTGATAAACCTAAAATTTAGATAAATTATTTATATAGCATTTTGTATAAAAAATATATATCAAAAAAATACCCCATTTGGTATTTATGCTGCTTTACTAATGCCTTTTAATTTTCGAATGACTTTCTTTTCAATTCTAGATATATAGGATTGACTAATCCCTAACACCTGTGCAACATCTTTTTGTGTCATTTCGCGACCTGATTTTAATCCATATCTTAATGTCATAATTTCTCTGTCTCTTTCATTTAATTTGGCAATTTCACTATGAAGCATCTTTTTTTCCGTTTCTTCTTCTAGTCCTTTGGTTACAATATCACTTTCTGTTCCTAAAATATCTTCTAAATGAAGTTCATTTCCTTCAGAGTCATAACTCAAGCTATCTTCAAAACTAATCTCTGTTCTTCTTTTTTTATTTTTTCTCAAAAACATCAAAATTTCATTATCAATACAACGAGAGGCATAGGTTGCTAATTTAATATTTTTATCTAGTTTATAGGTATTTACGCCTTTGATTAAACCTATGGTTCCAATGCTGACCAAATCCTCTAAATCAATTCCTGTATTTTCATACTTTTTGGAAAGAAAAACAACTAATCTTAAATTATGTTCAATTAATTTACTTCTTGCTTCTAAATCGCCATTCATAGAACGTTCCACAAACATAATCTCTTCTTCTTTGGATAATGGCTCTGGCAATTTATCTGCACTACCAATAAAAAATATGTTTTCTTCTTCTGAAAAAATTCTAATAATCCACTGCATTATTTTCTTTATCATATTGATTCCTCCATTAATTTAGGGTGCAACAAACAATCAATACCTTCCATTTGAATGGGATTATTGCATATGCCAATCCACACATGAGGGCAAATTCCCATTCCAACAATTTCAAATGTATCAGCACGGATACATGGAATCATTGTACTTTCCTCTATGGTATGTACTGGGACCATGATATATTCTTGATTTTCTATTTTTTCAATTTTTTGTTTATCAACCAAAACAACAGGATAATGAAAATAAGGATCAGTTAAGCGATTTCCTGTATCCATAAATGCTTTCCAAAAATATGTTTTGATGCCTATTTTTACTTTGATAGAATATGTATTTGCATAGAAGTTTTTAAGTCTCATCCCTTGTTTGACATAAATATAAAGAATGATGGGAGATGCTACTATTAAAAAAATCATATTGACGCTAAGTCCATTATGAAAAAAGATAAGTCCTTGTTGTTTATAAGAAAATTGTACATTTAAAAAGTAAAGGAAGCCACCTAATATCATACTGGATGTGTAAAGGTAGAATAAATTTTGAAAAAAATATCTTCTATTTTTGTAAGAAAAGGTAATCAAAATCATACCAATACTAACAATTACTTTTAATATAAACAAAAGAAATGATGTCATAGGAATGAAAAGAAAAAAAATACTCATCCCTCCTAGTAAGGCTCCAAAACATATTTTTTTGATGGATACATTTCTTCTTAATAAATAAGAAACAACTAATAACAAAAGAAAATCAAAACCAAAATTGATTAAAAATATCAAGTCCAAATAAAGTTTCATCGCATCACCATATCTATTATAAAAAAAAGACACTTACCTATTGTGTCGTTTTTTCGTTTCTGATTCACTTTTCTAAAGAAGCAAGTCGATCCTTTATGATTTTGCTTACTATACTCATATCCGCTCTTCCTTTGAAGATTGGTGTTAAATGTCCCATCAATTTACCCATATCAGCTGGTCCAGTTGGATGAAGGGAACAGAAAGCTTGTTCAATTTCTTTTACAATTTCTTCTTCAGACAATTGTTCTGGCATATATGCATTTAAAATATCGATTTCACTGTTAGTTTTTTCTATTAAATCATGACGGTTTCCTTTTTCAAATTCTGTAATTGATTCTTTTCTTGTTTTAATCTGCTTCGCTATAATTCCAATGACTTCATCATCTGTCAATTCATGTTTCACATTTAATTCTTCCATTTGAATGGCACCTTTTACCATACGAATCACAGCAAGTCTTTCTTTTTCTTGCTTTTTCATTGCATCTTTTAAATCAATTAATATTTTTTCTTTCATACAAGTCTCCTTTTAAAGAAAAAGCCATATTACGGCTTTTAATAATTTTCTCTTTGTCTTCTTCTACTATTCTTAATTGCTTCTTTTCTCGCTCTTCTTCTTCTTACTCCGGGTTTCAAATAACCTTCTTGTCTTTCACGTACTTCTTTTAGGAGGCCGCTTTTTAAATTCTTTTGTTTAAAAGCTCTAAGTGCACCATCAACGTTTCCATTTTGGACGATAACTTTTGTCATACTATTCCCTCCCTTCTGAAACTAAAGGTATTATAACACCGTTTTCCCCATTTTTCAACAAATTTGTTGCCATTTTTATGAAAAAGAATTCTCAAATGTTCCTTGATTAAATCATTGTTTTTCTAAGGCGTTTTTTTATATTGTTTCCCCATACCTGTTTCTTGGTGGTTTTCTAAAGATGGAAGGGAATATTCTTCCAATGCATTTGCCCTTTGTTCCTGTGCTTCTTTCCTTAAAATTGGAAAGGGTTGTAGTAGTTCTTTCATATAAATATCATTTAAATTCTTTTCTACAAGGTTAAAAAACGGCTCTCCCCCCCACATGATATTTTTTGAAATTATCATATGATCCATTTCAGAAAAATAAACCTCCGCTGGTTGTAATTCTGTCCATACACAATCCCCGACATTATAAGTTTCTCCATTGGATAAAGTGGCGGCACGTTGTTTTATAGTCCTTTTTGCAAAAACTCTTTTTTCATATTCTAAAACTGGTACATCATATTCATCTTCCTGACATGGTCTATAACATTTGTAATCTAATTTTTCCAACTGATTATTGTTAAATTGTTGTGTTAGTGTGTCTTGAATTTCTTTACAAGGTGCCTGTCCAAAGCCATATCCATAGCCCAATAAGTATAATCCTTCTTCTATTTTTTCTACTTCTTTTGAAATGTATTTTTCTGGAATATCAGAAATCGATTGGCATGGAAAGCAAAAGCGAATCCCTACCTCAACTCCAAATATTTCCCCTTTTTCTATATCGTTATTGGTTAAAAACCCTTTGTTAAAAAAGTATGACCCCCAATATTCTGGTCCTTGACAGTAAACACCTGAACAAATGGCATCATCACAAACAGTCGCTAATCGACCTTTTAATTTTATAAATGATTGACACATGCTACTCTTCATAATATGGTACTGTCTTTTCTCCTTGTTTGTTTTGGTTTCATAAGAATAGTCTTCATTTCCTCTAAAATTTCTTCTTGCATCAGCCATAAATACTTTATGTTCCTTTTCATATTCCTCTTTTTGCTTCCGAAATTTATTTATGATTTCTTCCATTTGGGCTTTTGTTAACAACTCGCTTCTCTCCATTTCCAATACCAAATCCTTTCCCATATATATCACTTTATATTTAAAAGCTAGATAAATAATTCTTTTTAATGAGACTAGTTTAACATTTTACTCACCTTTTATCAATATTTTTGATAAGAACTTTTTAAAATTGTCAATTCTTAAGATAAAGGCATGTTTTCATCATGAAACAATATTCATTTTTAGATAAATTTTAACTTTTTCAATCAATATACAAAAAATACTTGTAACAGCTTGAAAAGTCATAATGATTTCTTATTGTATTTTTACTTACCATAAGAAAAGAGATACCTTGTACCTCTTTAACAAAATTGTTTGGTTTGGATTCTACGAATGGCGGTTCCTAGGCTTCTTCCTAAATCTAATATTGTATTAATGCCACGGATAAAGGCATTGATTAAACTTCCAGAAATAGCACCACCAGAAATCATCAATAATTCTTGCTTATTCAGTATTTTCATTAATTGCACCCTAATGGTCTAACAAAACCATCAATTAATCCGATTAAAAAGGTGACCCCAGCACCTATTAGTGCTCCTAATCCAAATGAAAATCCACCACCAACAATTTGTTTTAATTCTTGTTCTTCTAATACTTGCATATCTAAAATTCCTTTCTATTTTTTAAATGGTTAAGAGAAAAATCAATGATAACATTGCTTTCCACATACGTCTAAACATCTCCTTCACTCCTTTCTAGCGTTTCTACAATCTTCCCTTTTTGTAAATACAATACCTGATTATATAAATCCATATTATCCTTACGATGGGATATTACCACAATAGTTCTATCTGGATATTTTTGAAACATACGTTTTAGAATTCTTCTTTCTAAATGAATATCCATTTGGCCAAATCCCTCATCAATTAGTAATATTTGAAATGGTTTTAAAAGAGTACGAGCTAAAATAATTTGTGCACGTTCTCCACCTGATAAATTATTACCATTTTCTTCTACTAGTGTATGGTATTTTAAAGAACTGTTTTTGACGATTGCGTCAATCTCACATAGAGCAATGACCTCTTCTACTTCTTTTGCATCAAAAGTATCCAATAACACAATATTATCGTAAATACTTCCTAATATTAAAGTTTCATTTTGTCCAATATATAAAATCTGTTTTTGTATATATGGAATATCATAATTAATATATTGTTCATGATTAAATAGTAATTGCTTTTTATTTACAGGATAATATCCTTTGATGCATTTGAGTAATGTAGATTTCCCACTTCCACTAGGTCCCATACAAAGGATTTTTTCTCCTAATTTCCATTCCAGACAAATATCTTTTAAGATGGGATATTGTTCTTGAGCTGTGTATGATAAATTATTACAAGTAATGGTTTTTATTTCCACTTGTTTTCCTTTATTTATTTTTTCTGGAAATGATAAATTGTAAATGCGTTGCAGTGCACTTTTTGCTTTTTGGAACAAATAGTCAGAATCTACAAATTGTATAATAGGGCTCATTACATACATAAATAGCATCTGGTAAGTCAATAACATTGATACTGGAATTTTTCCCTTTCCATACAGAAAAATCCCAACTCCTAAAAAAAGAATATAACCCAAGCTTTCTAAAATAGATTGCCCTAAACTTTCTTTGTTCACTTGCTTTTGAAATTGAAAAGAAGCTTTTTTATATTTTTGGTAATGCTGTTTAAATTGTTCAATGACTTTATTAACCATCGATAATCCTTTTACCATTTCAAAACTACGCATATAATCCAACATATAGGATTGAACGGCTACTTTTTCTTTTTCCAATGCAAAGATATGTCTTTGATAAATAGGACGATAGTGATGAACCAACAGAAAATACCCAAAACACAAAGTGAGACAAATAGGAAGAAAGGATGGTTCTAAATAAAATAAAAATAAGAGGGACAATAGAAATAGAAGACCATCAAATAAAAATGTAAATGCTGTTGCTGATACTACTTCTTGGATGAATTTGATATCTTGCATTCGAGCCATAAAATCACCTGTGGGAAGATTGTGATATTGCATATAAGGAAGTTTCATTATTTTAGAAAAAGCATCCGTTGTCAATACTGTTGCTAATTTTTCATTTAAACGGCATAATAGTATATTTTTCAGATAGGATAACAGCTGTTTTGCTATTTCTAAAAAAAGGAAGGTCCAAAGAAAAATATTCCAAAAGGAAAAGTATGTATTCAATAAGATTGATATATAAAAGGTTCCTACAATTGACAGAATTAAAATAAAAACGGATAGTATACAGATGGGAAGAAATAAATTCCAATCTTTTTTGATTGTACATAAGGTATATTTTATTAATGAATATGGTTTTGGATAAATAGGTATTTTTTGTATAGGATATAACGTGATTAAAACTTGATTGTACATTTCTATCCATTCATCCAGTTTCATTCTCATCAGTTGACTTGCAGGATCTGCGAGCAAAACGGTTCGCTTTTTCCAATCTATTTCATAAATTACAACATAATGTTGGTAAGCATGATTGCAAGTAACATATGCAATACAAGGAAATATGACTGGTTGTTCGCTCGATAAGTCGCAGGAAATGCCTGTAGCAGAAAACCCAAATTGTTTGAGGGTTTCTATCATATGATAAGCTGTTGTTCCTGTTTTATTGGTATGTGTATATGCAATTAATTCTGGTTTGGGAATATACCCCTTATAGTAACGAATCACCATTTGTAGACAGGCGATTCCACAATCGTTACTATTTTCTTGTTTGATATATGGATACTTTTTCATAACAATTTCACCTCCTCACTAATAACATAGTGAAGAAGTTGCTTGTATCCTTCAAAAAAAAAAGAATTTTTCATTCTTTTTTATTTACTCAATCCTACTTTATCTAATACAATGGATTGTTCTGGCAAATTTCCAATTAACAATAGACATATGTCCTTCCCTAAATGTCCCTTACTATGTAAGGTTTCTATTTTCTGTTTCATATCAGTTCCATAGCGAACTTCAATTTCCTTTAGGTAATATTGAAATACTTCATTTGTCATATCTATTCCCCCCTTGTTTCATGGGATTTATTATAATAATTTCTTTCATTTTGTCAAATTGATATATATTTTTATATTTTTACTTCCATATTTTTTTTCTTTCATACAAGTATATATACTATTAAAACTTTCATTTTCATATTCACAAACAAGAATTCCACTTTCATTTAGTAAACCATATTGTTCAATTTTATGAATACTATTTTGTATCCACTCTTTTTGATAAGGTGGATCTAAAAAAATAAGATCGAATGAAATATGATTCTGATAAAAATAGAGTAAGGCTTGTTCATATTCTTGTTTTAAAAAAATGACCTCTTCTTCTACGTTTAAATGTTGTTGATTTTTATGAATGGTTTGAATCGCTTGCGGATTAATGTCTACAAAATAACATTTTTTAGCACCATTGCTTAAAGCTTCAAAACCAAGTGCTCCACTTCCTGCAAACAAATCCAAACAAATACATCCTTTTATATGATTTTGAATGATACCAAATAAAGACTCTTTGACACGATCCATTGTTGGTCTCGTTCCATTCAAATCAAATCCTTCTAATATTTTACCTTTGTACTTTCCACTAATAATTCTCATATTTTTAAACTCCTTTTGTATAGAATGTCATTATGAGGTACATAATACAAATGTGATTTAATAATCACATTTTATTACTCCCCTTCTAAAAAGTCCTACTGCGTAGGATTTTTTTCTATTCATATTTTATCATACTATTTAAAAGTCGCAAAAACATTTTGGAGAAGTTCAATGGTTTCTAATGCTTTGGTGATACGATCTCCAGGACGGAGACCATATTTTTCTTTTACTTCCTCTTCAAATTTAGGAAATAAACTAGCATCCCTATTTAACCATTTATACCATATGGAATTTTCTCTAATATATCTTAAGTAGTTTGGATTATTTTTAATGCGAAATTGAATATCTAGTGACATTAATCCTCAAAGTGTTTATAAAGAGGTCTTGGTTTATATTCTGGTGTTGTAACATCCTCTTTGGTTCCAAAATCTTGTAATACACCCAATACTCGTTGCATGCTACTAATTCCATTTTGAACACTATCCAAATCTACTGTTTTAAGCCATGTTAAAATCTCTCCTACACCAAATGCAGATGCTTCTTTGGTTGTTTCCTCTTTTTTTTCTTCTTTTTGGTAAGGTTTCCATATGTCTTCTTTATTTCCATATAAATCAAATAATTCATAAAATTTTTGCCATGTCATGTTTCCATTATGTACATGGTGAATCAATTCTGGTTTTTCTTTTACAAATTCCTTGAATTCTGTCATCTTATCCATGATAACCACCTAATACAGTATATGTTAGTGAATGAAAAAGTTCACCTTGTTTTTTTGCAATTGACTACTTAACCAAAAATAGTCTTGATTATTGAAATCGCAAACAAATATTTTTTTATGGTAAATATGAAATACTTTTAAAATTTCTGGGAAGTTGATATTGCTTTGAATGATTACACATCCATGCCCTATTTGAATGATTGTTTTTTCATGAATTGAATGAATTTTCATTTGTTTGGAATTTATGGTAGTACACGTATATCTATTTTGAATATAGTGAGTTAACAATTTTACAGGAAATGGTTGACAGATACTATTAAATAAGGAAAAGCCATATTGAAGATTGGGCTCTTTTAATTGACATAAGTTATATAAAAGATCGTATAGTGTTTTCGGATTTTTATAAAATAATTTATAATATTCTGGCTGAACAATAAAAAGATAATATTTTCTCATGAATATCACCAATTATATTATAAAAGAAATATTGTTTACTTTTTGTCGAAAAAGGAATTTATTTTTTACATTTTTCAGAAATTTAAAAAAAGAGAGCCATTTTCTCTCCTAATCATATCAGCGAAAGTTATCCTTTTTGAATGAGCGAACAATAAAGTATTATTTCTATTAATAAAGAAATCGATATATTAAAAAATACACGTTTTATCAATTATAAACGTGCATTTACATCATTATCTTCGTTTTTAAATTTAGCTTAATTTAAGAAGACGGGCACTAGTGCTTGTATCACTATGAGTTGGTTCCTCATATAGATTCCAAAACCACAATCCACTGCCAATATTGCTGTTCCAACGACCACCGATAGTCATCACACAATTTCCAGAGTTCTGATAATATTTATCGCCTATATAAGTACTAGCACTTTCACTTGTCTCTATTGGTAATGCTATCAATGGATGATTGGAATCATATCCTAGTTTTGATATATATCCATCTGTACTTGCATTCACATAACCAAGTGGTTGATAACATCCATTATATCTGTCTGTTTGATACTCATTTTTGTTATAACAGATGTATGCTTGATTATCTTTGATGTTAATTCCATCGATAAATTCATAAGTATTTCCAAATATGTCTTCAATTCCTCGATATATCACTGAACTATTATCGGTTCCATCTGCACTTCCTGAATGCATTCCTAATATGTCACATCCTCCACTGACAATTCCACCTGGATGAGCAGCATTGGTATACCCTAATCCTAGTTTTGCTTGTGAATTATAGTCGGCATATTCTACTAAATATAATAATTGTAAAATGAAGTAATGATAATCTAATTGTCCAAATTCTTCTCCTACATTTCTAGCATACGTTCTAAAGTCTGTTATTGTAGTATTGACCAATGGGGTTGCTCCACTTCTACTATGTACTCTTGTCGCATCTCCTGACATTGTATATCTTCCTACACTAAATGCTTCACTTTTCTCATATCCTGTTTGGGCTTTTTCTGATATACTGATATATTCATATCCATTTTCTTGATATCTTCTATAATAGAATTCGGGTATATATGTTAGTACTTCTCCGTTACTTCCATCAAATCGGAAGTTCTCTTCTCCATACCACGCTGTTATCTCTTTGGTATCTGTATTATAGTTATAGCTTTTCATCTCACTCCATGGATAGATATCATCAAAGTCATTTTGTACTTCTGTTGTTCCTACTTGGGCATTTGCTACTGATCCTACCGCATCATCAGTTCTTTCCCATGCAGATGATTCTGTATCAATTGCTCTTTTGATTCCATATATCTTTACGACTTCTTCTTCGATTGGTCCATTGCAGCGTTCTTTTTCTACTACTTTAGGACTATCTTCTTCAAATCTCTTTTCAATACAATAATTCCCATACCTCGCTATGATATGCATTTGATTATCATCAT
>CAJUHL010000026.1 GCA_910586425.1 uncultured Bacilli bacterium | reverse complement strand
CCAGTTGCCCGACCTACACCCTTAGCAGGGGCGCCTCTTCAGCCTCTTGAGTACTACTCCAGAACATTTATCATTTTACAAGATATTATCTTATCTGTCAATATGCGTGACAAAATTTGTGAATTTTTGTGAAAAAGTGATGAATCAAAAAAAGAATTAATGGTATAACTCTTTTTTCAATTGTTCAATATTTTCATTATATAAACTGATATAGTCTTCTTTTTCTGAACTTTCTTTTTCTGTTAAATTGGATAAAGAATGTAACTCAATCACTTGAATTCCTGTTTCGGAGATTAAAGAAGAAACGGTATCATTGAGATTATTTTGTTGAAAGGTAAATAGATATCCTACAGTTTTATTTTTTATGAGTTCTTTGACATCACTGATTGTTTTTTGGGTCAAATCTTCTTCTTCTAATGAAATGACTGTAAAGCCATTTTTTTCTAAAAATTTTAAGGCACTATTATCCGTTATAATTGTTTTATAATTGGCACTTTCACTTAATAGTTTTAGTTTTGCATCAATATTAGAAATTTGAATTTTTAAATCTTCATAATTTTTTTCAATTTCTTCTTTTAAGTAATGATTGGTAATGTATTCTGATAGTCCATTTTTGATATTCAAACTTAACATTAAGAAGTTGGAAGGATCTAGCCATAGTTCTTCTTGATGTTTATTTTGCTCCATACTTAAGGTAGTATCAATAATCATTAAATTTTTATTGTGCTGAAACATAGGTGCGACATAATCTTTTTCTTTGCTAAGACCATTGAAAATATACATATCACCTTTACTATAATCAGTAATTTGCTTTTCAGTTAGGGTATAGGTTTTAAAATCAATTTCATTGGGGTAGATACTATGAATGGTACTATGGTCTCCGTATAGTCTTTTGGTAATATATTCAATTGGATAAACTGTTGTATAGATAGTAATATCTTCCAAGTTGTCTCGTTTCAAACAACCTGTAGTGCATAATATTAAAATTGCGGTAAATAAAATACTTAATTTTTTCATTTTTTCTTCCTTTCTGGGACAGGGTCGTATCCACTTGTTCCCCAAGGGGTACACCTTAAGATTCTTTTGATGGTATAGTAACTTCCTTTGATGCTTCCATGTATTTTGATGGCTTCTATGCCATAGTTGGAACAAGTAGGAATATGTCTACAATTTTGATGAAATTTACCTGGTATTTTCTGATAAATTTGTATCAATCTGATTAAAATATGTTTCATAGTTACACCATTTTCATTATACTAGATTTTTCAGAGTATGTAAATGATTAAAAATTGTGAACAATATACAGGAAAACAGAAAACAATAGTTCCCATATCCTACAAAATTTGCTATAATAGATAAAAGGTGAATGTATGAAAAATATATACGGAATGACATTAGAACAATTAGAAAATTATTTTTTAGAACATAAGGAAAAGAAATTCAAAGCAGTACAAGTTTTTGAATGGCTTTATAAAAGAAGAGTTTCCACCTTTGAAGAAATGACCAATGTCAAAAAAGAAACGTTAGAACAGATGAAAAATGATTTTACGATGCAAGGAATCTCTTTGGTAACCAAAACAGAAGGGAAAGATGTCGTCAAATTTTTATTTGAGCTATCGGATTGTAATAAAGTAGAAGCAGTTTTAATGAAACATGATTATGGAAATAGCTTATGTGTCTCAACAGAGGTTGGATGCAATATGGGGTGTGCCTTTTGTGAAAGTGGTCGTTTGAAAAAAGTACGCCATTTAAAGACTCATGAAATGGTATTACAAATACTTGCTGTAGAATCCTATTTGGGAATCAGGGTTTCTCATGTGGTTTTAATGGGAATTGGGGAACCATTTGACAATTATGACAATGTGATTGATTTTATTTCCATCATCAATAGTGGGAAGGGAATTGATATTGGGGCTAGACATATTACAGTTTCCACTTGTGGCATTGTTCCTAAAATAGAAGCGTTTATGCAAGAGGGAAAACAGGTTAATTTGGCCATTAGTTTGCATGCACCAAATAATCAGTTACGCAATCAATTGATGCCGATTAATCAAGCATATCCAATTGAACAATTAATCGAAATACTGAAAAAATACATTGAAAAAACAAATCGTCGTGTTACTTTTGAATATATATTATTAGAGGGTGTTAATGATACCGATGCTTGTGCTTTTGAACTTGCACAACTATTAAAAGGAATGAATTGCTATGTCAATTTAATTCCTTACAATGAAACTAGCCATATCGAATTTAAAAAAAGTACAAAAGAAACAATTATGAGATTCTATGATATCCTAAAAAAGAATCAAATCAATGTGACCATTCGAAAAGAATTTGGAAGAAATGTAATGGCTGCATGTGGACAATTACGTTCTAATTATGAGGAGGCTTAATATGGAATATTCCTATTTAACAGATCCCGGAAAGGTGAGGGATCATAATGAAGATAGTGTGATAATAGTAGAAAATAAAAATAAAGAAGTTTTACTTGCTGTTGCCGATGGTATGGGGGGACATTTGGCTGGTGAAGTTGCTTCTAGTATTGCTATTTCGCATATTGGAAAGCGGTTCAAGGAACTAGGGTCTATTGGAAATAAAGAAGATGCCATTCACTGGTTACAAGAAACAGTCAGCGAAGCCAATGTTTTGATTTATAAATATACTGTAGAACATCCAGAAAGCAAGGGGATGGGAACAACACTTGTGACAGCAATATTAACATCTGATTTCTTGTTATTTGGAAATATTGGTGATTCTTCAGGATTTGTTATGAAAAAAGAACAGATTCATAAGATTACAACAGACCATACACTAGTTAACTTACTGGTCAAGTCTGGAGAATTAACTGAAGAAGAAGCCAAAGAACATCCAAGGAAAAATGTTTTAATGAAAGCACTTGGGGCAACAACAACAGTAGATATGGATATCTTTGATGTCGAAACAGATGTGGATGGCATCATGCTTTGTAGTGATGGTGTAACCAATATGTTGGATTTTGAACAAATTGCAAGAGTACTTGGTGAAGCGTTAACGGCAGAAGAAAAGGTTTCTAAATTAATCCAAAAATGTAACAATCGTGGGGGAAATGATAATATTTCTGTTGCGTATATTTCCGTTATAAATCAAGATAAAGGTGGTAGTGACAAATGATTACAAGAGGACAAAAAATAAATGATCGTTATCAAATTATAAGAACCATTGGAGAAGGTGGAATGGCCAATGTATATTTGGCTCATGATTTGATTTTGGATAGAGATGTTGCGGTTAAAATTTTACGAGGGGATCTTGCGAATGATGAAAAGTTTGTAAGAAGATTTCAAAGAGAAGCCATTTCTGCAAGTAGTTTAACGCATCCTAATATTGTTGGAATGTATGATGTAGGTGAAGATGATGGAAAGTATTTCATTGTTATGGAATATGTAGAAGGAAAAACCTTGAAAAGTTTAATCAAAAGAAGAGGTGCACTTACGTTATCAGAAGTCATTGATATTATGTTACAGCTTACTAGTGGGATTGCATGTGCCCATGAAAGCTATATTATCCATAGAGATATCAAACCACAAAATGTACTTATATTAGATGATGGGACAGTAAAAATTACCGATTTTGGAATTGCGATGGCTCTCAATAGCAATGAATTAACACAAACCAATTCCGTTATGGGTTCTGTTCACTATTTGCCACCAGAACAAGCCAATGGAAGTGGGTCTACCATTAAAAGTGATATTTATTCTTTGGGAATTTTAATGTATGAACTTTTGACTGGTAAATTACCTTTTAAAGGCGATAACGCAGTCGAAATTGCAATTAAGCAAATGAAAAATCCAATTCCAAGTATTTGTGACATATTTCCAGAAATTCCACAAAGTATTGAAAATGTAATTTTAAAAGCATGTGCGAAAAACCCTAAAAATCGTTATGAAAATGTGATAGAAATGCATGATGACATTAAGGCAGCCTTAAGTAAAGAGCGTGCGGATGAAAAAAAATATGTCTATCCATATCCAGAGCAGGAAGTAGAAGAAAAAGTAAACATCAGTCGATTTAAGAAAAATGAATCCAAACGAACAGAAGAAAAAAAGGAAAAGGGAGATAAAAAGACAAACAAACTATTGTGGATTACAGGAATCATTTGTGTACTTGCAGCTATAATAATTGGTTGTGTAGTTCTCTTTGTACCCAAAATGACCACAGTACCAGATGTAGAAATTCCTGATGTATCTAATAAATCAGTTGTAGACGCAGAGAAAATCCTTAAGGATAAAGGTTTTGAAGTCGCAACCGATGTCGAAGAAGAATACAGTGATATCAGTGCAGGTATGGTTATTGGAACTAACCCAAGCGTTGGCAGAAGTATTAAAAAAGGAACAGTAATCACATTAGTGGTATCCAAAGGATTTGAGGGTATTGTCGTTGAAAACTATGTAGGTGAAAATATTCAATCGGTTGAAGCGAAATTGAAAGAACAAGGAATTGTTGTTTTGATTGAAAAAAAGGAATTTAAAGATACTGATGATCAAAAAGAAGATATTATTTTGGAACAAGATATTGCAGAAGGTGAAAAATTAAAAAGAGGAGGTACTATTGTATTTCAGGTATCGACTTTGATTACAGTTTATCCAGATTTTGTAAAAGAAGATTGGACTTATGCAGGAATTGAAGAATTTTGTGCAACGCATAATATTACATTAGTAAAGTCAGAACGAGAAGATAATTCCGTTTTAGAAGGAACTATACTTGCACAAAGTAGAGAAGCAGGTAGTAAGGTAGTAAATGGCGTTACATTGCGAATTACGGTTGCCAAAAGGCCAGTGGTTGTTCCAGAAGAACCTAAACCAGATGAAAAACCAGAAACACCTGATGATAAAGAAAATTCAGAAACAGAAAAACCAGTGAATCGACCAGATGATACAGAAAAGAAAGATGATACCAAACCCAATGCAGGTGCTTAATGCAAGGAAGAATTGTTAAATTAATTAGTAATGATTATACCGTAGAAGCCAATGGGATTCTTTTGGTATGTAAAAGTAGAGGTAAATTTCGTAATTTACATATTACCCCATTGGTTGGTGATTTTGTTGTATTTGATGAAGAACATCATTATATTATGGAAGTGTTACCTCGTAACAATGCCTTAATTCGTCCTCCTGTTGCGAATATTGATCAAGTGTTTATAATCACCAGTGCCAAACATCCTGATTTTTCTACAAATTTGCTCGATAAATTACTTACTGTTATTGAGTTTCATCAAATAAAACCGATTATTTGTTTTACCAAAATGGATTTACTGAATGCAGATGAAGTAAAGGAAATTAAAAAATATATTGATTATTATCAAACCATTGGTTATCTGGTTTTAGAAAATACAGAATTGGAAAAAATCAAAGGTTGTTTTCTCAATAAAACGAGTGTATTTACAGGACAAAGTGGGGCAGGGAAATCTACTTTACTCAATCGTCTTGACTCTTCTTTGCAGATTAAAACAGACGATATTTCTTATGCACTAGGAAGAGGAAAACATACAACGAGACATGTCGAACTCATTTTCTTGTATGGTGGATATGTTGCAGATACGCCTGGCTTTTCTGCAATTTCCTTTTTGGATATGACAGCTGCGGATATTCGAGATCAGTTTGTTGAATTTAATTTATATCGTGAAGATTGTGAGTATAAAGACTGCATGCATTTATCCGAAGATAAATGTGCGATTAAAAAGAAGGTAGAAGAAGGACTTATTTGTAAAAGCCGATATGAAAATTATGTTAATTTTGTGACAAAGAAAGAGAGAAAAGGAAAATGAAGATAGCGTGCTCTATTTTAAGTATTGTAGAAAAAAATGTAGATTGTAAAAAAAAGATAGATGCTCTTAATCTAACGGATTGTGATTATCTTCATTTGGATATTATGGATGGAAAGTTTGTTGAAACAAACACATTACTGGATTTGGATATGTTGAATTTGGTTAAGGATATTGAAAAACCATTTGATGTTCATATTATGGTAGAAGATATTGGAAAATATATTGAAATTTATCAGGTGTTACACCCACGTTACCTTACTTTTCATTATGAGGCGACTGATTGTCCTTCCTTTTGGATACAAACTTTAAAAGAGGCTGGAATCGGAATTGGAATTTCAATCAAACCAGAAACTCCAGTTTCTGTATTGTTGCCTTATTTAAATGATCTTGATCTTGTTCTTGTTATGAGCGTAGAACCAGGAAAAGGCGGTCAAACATTTTTGAATAGTTCGGTTGCAAAGCTGGAACAATTGAAACAACTGCGTGATCAAAAAGGATATCATTATCAAATTGAAGTCGATGGTGGTATCAATGCAGATACCATTGCTTGGGTCAAAGATGCCGATATTGTAGTATCTGGAAGTTTTGTTACCAATGCACAAAATTATCAAACACAAATTGATTTGTTAAGAAAATAGATAAGAATCCAAAAAAGATTCTTTTTTTTTCGAAATCAAAAGGGTAATGCGAAAAGACTTTGTATGTTAATATTGGGGTGAAAGAATGCAAATAGAAGAATTAAAAATATTAGAATTAACATCCGATACACTATTCAAGGCGTTTATGGTAAATGAAAGAACAAATACATGTAAAGCAAGGATGATACATTTCATCACAGGAATCGATGAGAAATTATTACTAAAAGCAAACTATCAAAGTATAGAACTTCCAGTGCATCATAAAGAAAGTAAAGTCTATAAAAAAGATGTAATTGTGAGAATCGATAAACATTTATTATCGATTGAAATGAATCGAGATTATTATCCAGGGTTACCAAAAAAGAATTCACAATATATGAAAAAGGTAGCAAGAGAATCGTATGAATCTGGAGAAATCTATGATGATAGAATGATGATACAACTTAACTTTGATTGTTATGATCAATATAGAAGAAATAAGCTAATTTATCATTTTCAAATGATGGAGATAGACCAACATTTTATAGAGGATGAAAACTATAAAAAATATAATATCAATCTAGACAGTCTTAAAAATAAATGTTATACTAATGATGAAAATGAGGAACTAATTAATATTTTAAGATTATTCACAGTAAAGAGCATAGAAGAATTAGAAGCATTGAGAGGGGAAGACTATATGGATGAGGCAATTGATGAAATCAAAAGACTATGTCAAGATGAAAATATCATAGGACTATATGATGCCGAAGCAGTGGCAACAAAAGAAATGAACAGTAGACTTGCATATGCAAAACAGCAAGGAATGAAAATAGCTGCTAAAAATATGATAGAAGAAAATATGGATACTTCTGTTATTTCTAAAATAACAGGTTTCACAAAAGAACAAATAGAGAAACTGAAATAGTTTTTATTATTAGAAAATACGTCAATTCAAAAAAATACAAGTATTTTAAATTGAATGCTAACTTATATGGGTGTTGGATAGTGTTTTTTCTTGTTCTAGTGTAAGTTGTTGCATTTGATTAGAATTGGTTAATGAAGGTTTAGTGGTCAACCTCGTAATATTAAATGAAACTTGGAATCTTAAGAAAGATTCTTTTTTTTTCGAAATCAAAAGGAAATCCAAAATATATATTATATGTTAATAGTGAGGTGAAAAAATGAAGAAAAAAATAAACATTAAAATATTGAGCATTTTCTTCTTTTTAGGGATATTATTGACAAGTACCTATTTAGAAAAGATATGTGCTCAACCAAGTAATGATCGTTTTTATGAAGGAGATTATATTTATGGAACGTATTTTAAAAAATGGAAAAATGGACTTGGTTATTATGAAACTGCACGCTTTTTACAAAGATCAGATGGACAATTTGCATATTGTCTTCAACCTTTTGTATCCTTTGTAAATGGAAAGCTTCAGACCGCTTATGATAGTGATTATGCAACTGTTACTCATATGACACAGGAACAATGGGAGAGAATTGAATTGCTTTCCTATTATGGATATCAATATCAAAATCATACAGATCCTAAATGGTATGCGATTACTCAATTTATGATATGGAAAACAGTAGATCCAACGAGTAATATGTATTTTACTGATTCTTTGGATGGAAACCGAATTGCTTTATATGAAAATGAGATGGCAGAAATAGAACATTTGATTAGCAGTCATAGTGTAACCCCTAATTTTCAATCTACTAATTATACAATATCGTTGAATGAGACAATTACAATTTCTGATATCAATGTGATTCTTTCTCAATTTACGATTTCAAATGATGAGAATGTTGCAACCAGTATTAGTGGGAATACACTTAACATTACGGGCAAACAATTGGGAAGCTCATCAATAATACTGTCAAAATCCGATACAAAATATGGGAAAGCTCCTATTGTATACGTAGATAGTGAAGGACAGGATTTACTTGTTGTAGGTTCTTATACTCCTGTGATACATACATTTTATGTAAATGTAGTAGGGGGTAAAATTCGTATTACTAAAGTGGATAGCGAGTCTGGAAAGACGAATGCCCAAGGGAATGCCTCATTGGTCGGAGCGGTTTATCATGTATTTGATCACAATCATAAATTGGTTTCTATTTTAACAATTGGAAATGATAGTACTGCTACCACAGATTTTTTACCTTATGGAGAATATACCATTCAAGAAGCTACAAGCAGTACAGGATATTTGATCGATCCTACAGTTTATTCTGTAACAATCGATTCAAATCATACAGTTGATATAACCGTGAGGGAATCTGTTATTAAGGGTAGAATTAAGATAACCAAAGTAGATAGTGAAACAAATACCTGTAAGGCACAAGGTGAGGCCTCATTGGTCGGTGCTAAATATGGAATTTACAATTCCAAAAATGAATTAGTAGAGACATTAACAATCGGAAATGATTGTACGGCAACCTCGCAATTTTTACCTTATGGAAGTTATGAGGTGAGGGAACTATCTGCATCTGTGGGATATCAGATAGATTCCAATCGTTATCCTGTGAAAATACAAAGGCAAGAAACAGTTTCAATTACCTCTAAAGAGACTGTATTAAAAGGTAAAATCAAAGTAACCAAAGTAGATAGTGAAACGAATATCTGTAAGGCACAAGGTGAGGCTTCATTGGTAGGTGCTAAATATGGAATATACAATCACCAAAATCAGTTGGTTGAAACATTAATAATTGGAAAAGATTGTACTGCAACTTCTAACTTTTTACCCTATGGACATTATGAAATAAGAGAACTATCCAGTAGCAAAGGTTATTATTTGAATGCAGAAGTATCTGATATTTTCATAGCAGAATCATTTATTTATCGTTTAACAGTGAAAGAAATGGCCATTCAAAATCAGTTTCAATTTTATAAATTTTATGGAAATACAGATACTGGAATGATTTATGCAGAAGCCAATGCGCAATTTCAAATTATCAATCAAAGTGGGGAAATTGTATCCACAGTAGTGACAGATGAAAATGGCTATGCTGAAGTTACTTTACCTTATGGTACTTATACAGTAAAACAGATAGCTGGAATGAATGGATACGAGTGGATTATGCCATTAACCATTCATGTTTTAGAACAAACACCAGTGATTCAAAATATATATTTAAAAGATGGCCCCATTACGGCAAGGTTAAAGTTATTAAAGATAGATTCTGAAACCAAAGAACACATATTGAGTTCTAATGTTATGTTTAAAATAAAAAACCAAACTACAAATGAATACATTTGTCAAACAACGGACCGTGTTATATGTGAATTTCAAACCAATTCGGATGGAATTTTATATACACCATTGCCGCTTATGAGTGGTAATTATCTCATAGAAGAAATCAAAGCACCTACGGGTTATTTACTTGCATCTGTTCCCATTCCTTTTTCCATTCAAGAAAGTGCTGCACTCATGGTAGACCCTCTTTATGGACCAGTGATTGAAGTTATTTTTGAAAATACACCAGTGAAGGGAAAATTAGAGATTCATAAAATAGGAGAACAATTAGGTATAAAAGAAAATCAATTCTTTTACGAATCAGTGAACTTGCCAAATGTTTTATTCGGTTTATATGATATGGATGGTAATTTAGTTAGCGAATTGATTACCGATGAAAATGGATATACAGAAGTGAATGATTTGGCCCTTGGTACTTATAGATTGAAAGAGTTAGCAAGCGTTTTTGGGCATATGGTTCAAAATGAATCCTATACATTTACACTTACCTATCAAGATGCATTCACACCTGTAGTGGTTCAGACTTTGACTATTCGAAATAGTTTACCTAAAGGGGATCTATGGTTTCAAAAAATAGATGCCAAAACAGGCCAACCTCTTCCCAATACAGAGATAAAAATTTTTACGGAAGAAGGCAGCTGTTTATATTATGGAACTACTGATGAAAATGGACAAATTTATGTTTCTAATTTATCTGTAGGAAAATTTTATATAGAGGAAGTAAAAAGTGCGATTGGTTATCAATTACGAAAAGATAAACTCTTTTTTGATATTACGCAAAATGGGCAATTGATACAGGTACAAATGAAAAATAATAAAATAAAAGGAGAATTAGAATTTATGAAAGTAGACAAACATACCAACCAACCATTATCGGAAACCATCATTGACATTTATACAGAAGATGGAATATTAGTCAGAAGCGGGATTACTGATATCGAAGGAAAAATTCGCTTTGAAGGATTGGATTATGGAAAATATTATATAATGGAAAAAGAACCGAAAGAGGGTTATACTATTTTTAGAGGAAAACTTTATTTTGAGGTAAAAGAGGAAAATGAGGTTGTCAAAGTAACAATGGCAAATGAACCAGTGAAGGGTGGATTGGAATTGACCAAGGTAGAAGAAGGTACCAATGTTCCATTATTTGGTGCGATAGTTGCAATTTATACAGAGGATGGTGAACTCATAACAAGTGGAACCACTGATCAAGATGGTAAAGTTATTTTTGAAAATTTAAAATATGGTAAGTATTATATTGTAGAAAAAGAACCGCCAAAAGGATATACACAGTTTGAAGGAAAAATTCATTTTGAAATAGCGGAAAATGAACTTGTAGCCATTACCATGGAAGATACTAAAATAATAGAAATACCAGATACTGCTACCATACAATATAGTAAATTCTCTTATGTGGGAATGCTATTACTAATGGTGGGTTTGTTATCTTTTACCTATGGACAATTCTTATAAGCATCAAATAATCATCAAAATAGGTGTATTATTCATATTGGCTGCTGCTATCTTATTGAAACTAGATAGCTATCAGAACAAAGTGGAATATCAAAAGGAGATACAGAAAATAGAAACCTTTTTGGAACAAGAAAAAATAAAACAGATAGAGGATTTTGATAAAAAGGAAAATATTTTAAAGAAGCCAACTGATTATATTGCGGTGTTGGAAATTCCAAAGATTCGTTTGAAAAAAGGCTTATTTGATATCAATGATGTTCGAAACAATGTGGATCAAAATATACAAATTGTAAAAAATTCTCAATTTCCAAATGAACGAAATGGAAATTTGATATTGGCAGGTCATTCAGGAATTGGGAGTGCTGTTTATTTCAATCATTTGAATGCTTTAGAAATAGGCGATACTATCTTTTTATATTACCATGGTATCAAGTATATATATCAGCTTTCACTTCGGTATGAAATAGAAAAAACAGGGTATTTTACCATGCCTGAAAATCAGTCAGAAGTCAATTTAATATTGATTACTTGTAAAATGAATAGTCATCAGCAACTTGTTTTTATTTCAAAGTTACAAAATCAAGAGACGATATAAAAGAGGGAGATTTATTTTTCCCTCTTTTGATAGCTATCACACATGGTTAATTTTTTATCACCATCTGTTTTTCCACAATTACAAATTTTAATTTCATCTAATTTACATTTGTTCCAAAGACAGTTGCAGTAGCAACAATCATGAACAGTACAGTCAATCGATTGATTGGATTCTTTTTTCATCTCTATCACCTATACCTATTATGGGTAAAATTGCTAAAATAATTCATAAATATGGATTCCTAGAATAATATGATATAGGTGAAATTATGGACAAGATTCGAATTGGCATACCAAGAAGTATTCATTACTATTACTATGGAGATTTATGGAAATATTTTTTTGAAAAATTAGGTTGTGATGTAATTATTAGCCCGAAAACCAATCGTGAAATTATGGAAAAAGGCATTCAATATGCGAATGATGAAATGTGTCTTTCAATGAAGAATTTTCTTGGACATATTTCTTATTTACAGGATAAGTGTGATTATATTGTAATTCCCCGAATTGATAACTATGGAATTCAGAATCAAACTTGTACGAATTTTTTAGCAATTTATGATATTGTGAAAAATATGTTTTCCCATTCCATATTGAGTTATAACATTGATGTTGCACATCATGAAACAGAAGAAAAAGGTTTTATCGAAATGGGAAGGAAACTCGGATTTTTGAAAAAAGAGGTCAAACAAGCCTACATGAATGCCAAAAAATCTGTGGACAATAAAAAACAGTCTTTGATTCATAAGAATCTAGAAAAATTAAATTCTTCCAAAGAAAAAGTATTATTGATAGGACATCCTTATAATGTCTATGATGAATATATTGGAAAACCAATCCTTTCTTTTTTAGAAAAATTGAATGTAGAAGTCATTTATAGTGACCTTTTTTATTCAAGTGTTACAGGTAAAATGGCAAAACAGCTTACAAGTGAACTATATTGGAAATTCAATAAGGAAAGTATTGGAGCCATTCCTGTTGTCAAAGATAAAATAGATGGGATTATCTTTTTATCCACTTTTCCTTGTGGACCAGATTCTCTTGTCAATGAACTCGTGATGCGAAAAATAAAACTACCATATTTGAATCTGATTTTAGATGATGTAGATGGAATGGCGGGTTTTGAAACCCGTTTAGAGAGTTTTGTGGATATCATACAAGAAAGGAAACGAAAACATGTCTAAAAAAACGATTTCATTCCCACATATGGGAAACTATAGTATTCCTGTAGCGTATTTACTCACGCATATTGTTGATGCCAATGTTATGGTTGCCCCTAAAATCAGTGCGAGAACCATTGAACTTGGAACCAAACATAGTCCTGAATTTGTTTGTACACCTTTCAAATATACATTGGGTACTTTTATTGAAGCTTTGGATTTGAAAGCAAATGTGCTTCTGCAAGCGGGTGGGGGATGCCGTTATGGATATTATAGTGAATTACAAAATCAAATTTTAGAGGATTTGGGATATGAATTTACATATATTAATTTGGTGAGTGGTGGAAAAACAGATATCTTTAAAATTTATAAAGAATTCAAAAAAATAGATAACCATTTTCATGTAATAAAAGCCTTATATTATCTTTTTATCACCTCGAAGATGATTAAATATATGGATCGTGTGGATGACTATATTCGAATGCATATTGGGTTTGAAGTGGAAAAGGATTCGTTTCTTCAGGCGAATCAAAAAATGCTTACCGATTTCCAAAAAGCCAAATCCTATTTTTCACTTCGTCGTATGTACCGAAAACATTTTCGTGCTATTAAAAAAATCAAAGTCAATAAGCCTGAACATTGTTTCAAAATTGGTGTCATTGGAGAGCTTTATACTTTGATGGAACCTTTTGCCAACTATGATTTGGAAATGATTTTGGCGAGATATGGAATTGAAGTCAAGCGATATACCAATGCCCATTATTTGTTATTTGAAAAAAAACGGGAAGTGAAAAAATATTTAAGGTATGCTCGTGAATATGTAAAGTATCGAATGGGTGCAGATGCAGCTGATAATATTGGAAGAGCCAAATATTTATGTACACATGATTATGATGGTATCATTCATATCAAATCTTCCTTTTGTACACCAGAAATTGGTGCGATGCCAATTATTAGTAAAATTTGTAATCATTATGATGTGCCTGTTTTATTTCTTTCCTTTGATGCCAATACCTCAAAAGTGGGGATGGAAACGAGGTTAGAAGCTTTTTATGATATGATTGAAATGAGGCGAAAAAAATGAAACCATGTTATTTGGGCATTGATATTGGGTCGATTTCGACCAAAGGTGTGATTTTAGATGAAAACAATGAAATTATTCGTTCTTTATATATATGGACAGAAGGAAATCCCATTGAAGCTGTTAGAAACTTGTTGGATGGATTAAAAAGTGATTTACCAGAATGTTATGAAATTAAAGGGATTGGAACAACAGGAAGTGCTCGTAAGTTGATAGGGTTAATGGTAGATGCCAATATCGTTAAAAATGAAATTACAGCTCATGCGATTGGAACCCTCTCCATTTATCCTGCTGCCCGTACCATTTTAGAAATTGGGGGCCAAGATTCTAAAATTATATTACTTGAAAATGGCATTATCACCGATTATTCTATGAATACTTTATGTGCAGCTGGGACAGGTTCCTTTTTATCCAGTCAAGCCAAACGTTTGGGAATTCCGATTGAAGAATTTGGTTCTATGGCTCTTGAAAGTGAAAATCCTGTTAAGATTGCTGCTCGTTGTACAGTATTTGCGGAATCGGACTTGATTCATAAGGCACAATTGGGATATGAAAAAAAAGACATCGTTGCTGGTCTTTGTAAAAGCATTGTACTTAATTATTTAAACAATGTTGGAAAAGGGAAAAAGATAAAAGGACCGATTGTTTTTCAAGGGGGAGTTAGTAAAAACAAGGGTGTGGTCAAGTATTTTGAAGAAGTAATTGGAGAAAAAGTTATTGTGGATACGAATAGTCATTTGATGGGGGCAATTGGGATTGCTATTTTAGCGCATAATAATGCAAATGGCAAAACATATGATTTGAATATCAAGGATATTACATTTGAAACAAAGGGAATGGAATGTAATCGTTGTAGCAATCATTGTGAATTATTAAAAATATACAAAGATCAAAAATTAGTAGACTCATGGGGAAGTAAATGTGGAAAATTCTAGTTTTATATTGATTTTTAAATTCTATCTATGTTATGATAGCCGCAATTGAAGGTATATCATAACGTTCAATTGAATGGACAAGATAAACTCTATGAAAGTAATAGATGTCTTATTGGCTAAAAGTAAATATTAAAAAATATGAATGCATTTTTTTAAATTGACAATTTGAAATGAATAGTGTATAAATGAATTAATTAAAAAGGAAGTGACATATGGCAAAAAAATTAGTCATTGTAGAGTCGCCTGCCAAGGTAAAACCAATTGGAAAATATTTGGGCAGTGATTTTTTAGTAACCTCATCAAAAGGGCATATTAGAGATTTGTCTACAAAAGGAAAATATGGTCTCGGTGTGGACATTGAAAATCATTTTGAACCAAATTATACTACCATTAAAAAACAAAAAAGTGTCATTGAGTCTTTGAAAAAAGATGTCAAAAAAACAGATTTTGTTTATCTCGCAACAGATCCTGACCGTGAAGGAGAGGCAATTAGTTGGCATTTGTATGATGTTTTGGGTTTAAATGAGAATAATTCAGACCGTATCGTATTCAATGAAATTACCAAAAATGCGGTTATAGAGTCGTTGAATCATGCAAGAAAAATAGACCAAAATTTAGTCAACTCTCAAGAAACTAGAAGAATTTTAGATCGTATTATTGGATTTCGGTTGAGTAAATTGATGCAGTCAAAAACAAGTGGTTCAAGTGCGGGTCGTGTACAAAGTGTCGCTTTAAAATTAATTGTCGATCGGGAACGTGAAATTGAAGCTTTTGAAAAAGAAGAGTATTGGACTGTTACAGCTCACTTTGCAGAGATGGAAGCCGATTTATATGAATATAATCATAAAAAAATCGAAATCAAAGATGAAATTGCTTGTAATGAAATTCTAGATCAGTTAAGCAATGCATTTCAAATAGAAAGTGTAGATAAAAAAGAAAAGAGTAAAGGAAGCCCTATACCATTTATTACAAGTACCTTACAACAAGTGGCCTCTTCCAAACTTGGAATGCGCACCAAGAAAACCATGATGATTGCTCAAAAATTGTATGAAGGAATTGAACTTGCAGATGAAACAGTTGGACTCATTACTTATATGCGTACGGATTCTACAAGACTTTCTAGCGATTTTATCAAAGATACATTTCATTATATTGAAGCCAAATATGGAAAAGAGTATATTGGATCTGTTAAAAAAGGGAAAAAGACAGAAAATGTGCAAGATGCACATGAAGCCATTCGGCCTACTAGTATTACTAGAGATCCTTTATCTGTTAAGCCTTATTTATCAGATGACGAATATAAATTGTATCGGCTTATTTACTATCGTACGCTTGCAAGTCTTATGAGTGCTGCTAAAACAAACAATACTACTGTTATTTTGGATAATAATAATTATCAATTTAAAGCAACTGGTCAAATTATTACATTTGATGGTTACTTAAAGGTTTATACAGATTATGAAGATACCACTGAAAAATCTTTACCACCACTGGATTCTTATCAATCGAGTGTACTTGTTTCCAATCAAATTGATAAGGAGCAACATTTTACACAACCACCAGCTCGTTATACAGAAGCCAAATTGGTTCATGCAATGGAAGAACTTGGAATTGGACGTCCAAGTACTTATTCCAAAACAATGGAAACCATTCAAGCAAGAGGATATGCAACAATGACAGATAAAAAATTTGTGCCGACTGAAGTTGGAATAGAAGTAACCGATAAATTACAAGAACATTTTAGTCATATCATTAATGTAAAATATACAGCAGATATGGAAGATGATTTGGATAAAATTGCAGAAGGTAATCAAGTTTGGTATGAAACATTAGAGAAATTTTATCATGACTTTGACCCTGCACTAAAGGATGCTTTTGATAAAATGGAGAAAAAAGAACCTGAAAAAGTAGGGGAGGATTGTCCAAATTGTGGGAACCCATTAGTGATTCGAAAAGGAAGATATGGAACATTTATTGCATGTAGTAATTATCCAGAATGTAAGTATATTAAGGCGGATCCAAAGCAGGTAGTAGAAATTTGTGATTGTCCAAATTGTGATGGTAAAATCATAGAGAAAAAGAGTAAAAAGGGAAAAGTCTTTTATGGATGTAACAATTATCCTACTTGTCAAACGGCATATTGGGATCAACCCACTGGGGAAAAATGCCCTGAATGTGGAAGTATGTTAACCACAAAAAAGAATCAAACGAAATGTAGCGGATGTGACTATGTAAAATAGTCGCTTTTTCTTTTGAATAAATTATGATATACTAAAGTTGGTGGTAGTATGGCAAAGTATAGTTTATGGGTAAGGGATGGTTTTGACAATAGTTTTTGTGTACCTTTGAGTCGGGATGGTCAAACATATAAGGAAAAAGTAGAATTATATGAAATTGATTTAGTCACAGTTTCTCTTGGAAAAGAGAAATTCATAGAGCAGTTAAAAAAGAGTAATCTTGCACCCAATAATTTTAATTGGAATTCTGTTCGTGGGTATGTTCAATATCAAAGAAATCAAGAAAAATGTTATTTACCATTATTATTTGAACCAGATACTTTATTGATAAAAATGCTTAATTTTGAAAATAAATATCGTTATCATGAGTCATACAGTGAAACAAAAATAATAGAAAGATTTAAAAAAGGATATTTATCTGGTGCATTTTCGACCGTTGCAAGCTATTTATCGCATTATAGGGATTTTTTATTGGAGCAAATTCAACAAAATCCAAATTTATTAACCAGTTGTTATCTTAAAAAACGTATTGCGCAAAGAATGTATACATGTATTTATTCTATAGATGAAAATGAACGACAAGAATATAAAAATGATATATTGCTATGTATGTTAGAGTATAGTACTTTTCGTCGATTGAAGACAATGGAATATGATTGTTCTATTGGTGATTCGATTGTCAATATCATTGATGAGGTTTCGATAAAGGTTCCATCAGATGATTTATCGGAGCGTTGGGATCCAGATGAAGAGGCATTTTTATCAGAAGAAGAAAAGAAATTAATGTATGGATAAATATATTAACGATTTTTTAGAGTATCTAGCCTTCAAAAATCAATCTCCATATACGATTACTTCTTATCAAACCGATTTAAAAGATTTTCAACAATTTATAAAACGAGAAGCACTTTCTATTGTAGAGGTAGATTATAAAATAATCCGAAATTATTTTGTATATCTCTATTCTAAAAATTATGCGAAAAAAACAATTGCCCGACATATTAGTTCTTTAAGGGGGTTTTATAAATATCTCATCAAAACACATGTTATTACACAAAACCCAATGAAGTTAATTTCCAATCCTAAACTCGATCAAACGCTTCCCAAATTTTTATATACCAATGAATTAGAAGATTTACTATCGATTCCTGATTCAAAGACTCCATTTGGCATGCGAGATGCGGTCATGTTAGAACTGATGTATGCAACAGGGGTACGTGTCAGTGAACTTGTATCCATTCAAATCAAAGACATTCATTTTTATGAACGAAAAATTAAGGTTTTGGGAAAGGGAAGTAAAGAACGTTATGTTTTATATGGATCCAGGCTACAATCTTTACTAGAGAATTATCTTTCTCATATAAGACCTATATTATTGAAAGAGAAAAAAAATGATTTTCTTTTGTTAAACCATTTGGGAAATCCTTTGACAACAGCAGGTATTCGTACCATTTTAAACAAAATTGTTCAGCAAGGTGCTTTAAAATACCATATCAGTCCTCATGTATTAAGACATACTTTTGCAACACATATGTTAAATGAGGGAGCTGATTTGAAAAGTGTACAAGAATTATTGGGACATGAAAATTTATCTACAACGCAGATTTATACACATGTATCCAATGAACGATTGAGACAAGTGTATTTGAATGCCCATCCAAGAGCAAGCAAAGAGTAGCTTGCTTTTTGGTTGTAAACATAAAGGAAAATTTACTTGAATAAAATAAACTGGTTTGCTATAATGGTTTTATAAAAGTAAAGGGAGGCTATGATATGGCAAAATATGTATATCTTTTCCATGAAGGAAATAAAGATATGAGAGATTTGCTTGGTGGAAAAGGAGCAAATCTAGCAGAAATGACCAATATTGGATTACCAGTTCCAAGTGGATTTACTGTCACAACAGAAGCATGTAATCAATATTATCAAGATGGGGAGCAGATTGGTGAAGAGATTCAAAATGAAATTTTCCAAAAAATGATGGAATTGGAATCACGAACAGGAAAACAATTTGGAAATCCTGAAAACCCACTTTTGGTATCTGTACGTAGTGGAGCACGTGCAAGTATGCCAGGAATGATGGATACTATCTTAAATTTGGGATTAAATGATGTGGTTGCAGAAGGATTTTCCTCTAAAACAAACAATAAGCGTTTTGTATATGATTCTTATCGTCGTTTTATCAGTATGTTTGCAGATGTGGTAAAAGGGTTTGATAAAAATCAATTTGAACGTATTTTGGAAGAAAAAAAGGCCAATGAACATGTTGAATTTGATACTGATTTAACAGCTGATGATATGTATGAAATTACGCAATCTTATCAAAAATTATATGAGGAATTAGATGGAAATCCATTTCCACAAGATCCAAAAATGCAATTATTAGAGGCTGTACAGGCTGTCTTCCGTTCTTGGAATAATGAGCGGGCAAAAGTATACCGTAAAATGAATGAAATTCCAGATAGTTGGGGAACTGCTGTTAACGTACAGGAAATGGTGTATGGAAATAGTGGAGAAACTTCAGGAACAGGTGTTGCCTTTACTCGTAATCCAGCCACTGGTGAAAAAAAACTTTATGGGGAATATTTAATGAATGCCCAAGGAGAAGATGTGGTTGCAGGAATCCGTACACCTGCTAGTATTGAAACATTAAAAGAAGTTATGCCAGAGGTGTATGATCAGTTTGCAAAAATTGCAAGTACGTTAGAAAATCATTATAAAGATATGCAAGATATGGAATTTACCATTGAAAATGGGAAATTATTTATGTTACAAACACGTAATGGAAAACGTACAGCAAGTGCGGGATTAAAAGTAGCGCTTGATTTATTAAATGAAGGTATGATTTCTGAAGAAGAAGCTGTCCTACGCGTCAGTCCAAATGATTTAGATCAACTATTGCATCCAACTTTTGAGGCGACTGCTTTGAAAAATGGAAAAGTGATAGCAGAAGGACTTGCTGCTTCTCCAGGGGCAGGAACAGGGCGTATTTATTTTCATGCAAAAGATGTAATAGAGGCAAGTGAACGAGGAGAAGAAACTTTATTGGTGCGCTTGGAAACTTCTCCAGAAGATATCTCTGGGATGGCAAAAGCAAGTGGAATTTTAACGGTTCGTGGTGGAATGACCTCTCATGCTGCTGTTGTTGCACGTGGTATGGGAAGATGTTGTGTTTGTGGATGTAGTAATCTAATTGTTGATGAAGAAGGAAAGACATTGACCACGTCCGATGGAACGGTTTATCATGAAGGTGACTATTTATCTATTGATGGTAGTACAGGAATGGTTTATGGTGAACAAATTGAAACAGTTGAACCAAGTATTAGCGGGGACTTTGAAACATTCATGAACATTGCAGATAAATATCGTAAGTTAAAAGTAAAAGTAAATGCAGATACACCAAGTGACGCTGCTCAAGCTATGAAATTTGGTGCTGAAGGAATTGGTCTTTGTCGTACAGAGCATATGTTCTTTAGTGATGAAAGAATTTTTCAGGTACGTAGAATGATTACTGCTGAAACAAAGGAGCAGAGAATTGAAGCACTCAATCAGTTATTGGAAATGCAAAGAGCAGACTTTGTTGAATTATTTAGGACTATGAAAGGTCTTCCTGTTACCATTCGTTATTTGGATCCACCATTACATGAGTTTTTACCACATACAGATGATGAAATAAAAGCATTGGCAGACTCTCTTTCTATGACATTTGAATCTTTGAAAGAAAGAATTGATTCTTTGAAAGAATTCAATCCAATGATGGGTCATAGAGGATGCCGCTTGGATGTAACTTACCCTGAAATTGCTGTAATGCAAACAAGAGCTGTTTTAGAAGCAGCCATTATGGTTTCGCGTGAGGGAATTGTTGTAAAACCACAAATTATGATTCCTTTGATTACTGATTTAATAGAATTAAAATATGTAAAAGGGTTAGTAACCGAAATTGCTGAAAAAGTATTAGAGGTAAATCAAACTCGAATTGACTATCAGGTTGGAACGATGATTGAAACACCAAGAGCTTGTATGTTGGCAGACGAACTTGCAACGGAAGCAGAATTCTTTAGTTTTGGTACCAATGATTTAACACAACTAACATTTGGTTTTTCTAGGGATGACGCTTCTAAATTCTTAAAAGATTATTACGATAAGAAAATATTGGAACATGATCCGTTTGCTAGAGTTGATCAAAAAGGTGTTGGATTACTTATGCAGTATGCGATTACAAGTGGAAGAAAAACAAGGCCTGAAATTGAGCTTGGAATTTGTGGAGAACATGCAGGTGAACCAAACAGTGTTGCTTTCTGTAATCAGATAGGACTTAACTATGTATCATGTTCTCCATATCGTGTGCCAGTAGCTCGTTTGGCCGCAGCCCAAGCAAGTATACGCGAAAAGGCCAACAAATAGAGAATGATATTGAGTTTTTTCTAGCTCGCATAATCATTACAAAAGATGATATTTTAAGATATTCAGATATAATACCTGAATGTAAAAATGTAAGTTTAAAGAAACCTATCATAATTGATATTTATATATAAATTAGATTAAGATATAAACATCTTGGTCTCAGGCTGTTGACAAATAGTAAGTCAATGGTCTTTTAATTTATAAAAGAAAGTAGTATAATAAAAAAAGTAAGAACGACCTTATATTACCTAAAAATGGTCAACAAGTTCTTACATTTTTTAAATAAATAAGCAAAACTGTGTAGTTGTCAATGATGTGAGACTAAAAATGGTCAAAAGATAAAAAAGATAT
>CAJUHL010000025.1 GCA_910586425.1 uncultured Bacilli bacterium | reverse complement strand
CCTAGTATACCATTACTAAAGTTTTTTGTGTCTATATATCTATACTAACACCATAGTCTTTAATTTTAATGTGCTTTCTATCACTACCTTTGATTCCTCTTTCTAAATCGTAACCTTTGTCAGTTAATCGTTTATGATATTTATCCTGTAATTCAGATAAGTGTATTTTATCTCTAATATATTGTTTTTTAGAAATAGTAAATCTTTCTGTATTAGTTCTTTTATCTAGTTTTTTAACAAGTGGTACAACTACACAATGAATATGTGGTGTTGTCTCATCTAAATGCACAACACTATGTAAAACTTGTTCTTTGGTGTAACCTAAATCTTCATAAACAAATTCCATACAAGTATTAGCCCAATCAAGTATATCCTCTTTTGTCATTTCTTTAAAAAACTCATTTGTAGCAGTAAATAATAACTCATCTGCTACAACATTTTTAGATTTATCTAGCATTTGATTAAAAGTCCTTTTTCTATCTTCTCGTTCAGTTTTCATTCTTTCATTATGTTCTTTTTCATAATCTTTAACAAGCATTTTAAAACCTTTAACATACTTATCTGCTAAAGGTACTAATTCTATATTATTTTTACTTAATTCTACCTTAATATCAGGATTAGAATTATAAAATTTTTTATCTCTTTTATTATGTGATCCTATTTGTGCTAAATCATTTAAAGTATAAATAGGTTCACTTCTAAATATTGCATAATTTAAATTCATTTATCTACCTCACTTTCTTTTTTACACGACAAAAAAGTCCATGCATTTCTACATGAACTTTTGACGACTTAAGGCTTCGAAAGTTTCTCAAGTACTAATCAATAATATTATATGTTTTTTAAATATTTTTATTCGTAGGAAATCCCATTAAATATAAAATAATATTATGATCAACTGATTTTATTTTACTTTTCAAATTTTCAATTTCATCTATTATAAGGTTTTCGAATTCTTTTCCTATATCACTTCCAAGTAATAATTTCATAGACTTCATAATCATATAAATATTAGTTGATTTATCTTTATTGTCATAGTTTTTATCAATAATTTTAAATGTAATTAAAAATTTACTATGAAAAGAAAATAACCTGTCATTATGAGCACATATATTTCTTATCATAGTCATATTTTTCATAATTTGTTTTAACAATTTATCAGATATTTTAAATTCTTTACTAATAGACTGTCTATCTACTTGTTTTAACATTGTATATAATCTACTTAATTCCCCTAATGTTAAAATTTTCACTAATACAAAAGGAGGAACAAAGCCATAAACATTTAAATAATGTGTTATTGCCTCATGTTTACCATTTTGTTTATCAATTTCTTCTTTTATTTTAGTAATTGATTCTTGTATAACTTCTTGTTTTACTGTATCATCAAAGTTTTCTAATATTAAATAATCTTCTATTCCATATTTTGATGAAATAGTTTCTGCTAATAGTGATTTAATAATTGTTTCTATTTCAAGAATGTATTTTAAAAATATTGCTCTTATATTCTTATCAAATTCATATAAATCGTAGATTTCATCAAAAGATACATTCTTTTTATAATCATTAGAAGAAGTTTTAAATATATCTTTATAACTATTTATTACTCCATAATAAGAATATTTTTGAAGTTTTTCTAAAGCATCATCCTTATTAGTTACTATAACGCCTTTACTCATTATATAATCTAATAATTCATTTATATTTTTATATTGCTTCATTAAATCACATCCTTAAAATAAAACGACTCAGGGCTTCGAAAGTTTCCTGAGTACCAATCGATATAAATCATACCATAATTATCTGCCTTCGTCAATCCTTTTGCTGATTTTTTCTATGGCATTCATACCTTTTCTCAAAACTAAATTTTAATAACATTCACTTATTTTAAATATTTATTTAGTATCTTTGAGGACATATTTATTTAATTATAGATACTAAAATAGTAAAATTTTCATCAATTTCTTTGTTTTCTAATTCATTTAACATAATGTGTTTATTATCCATTTTTTAAATAAAAATAAAGCAAATCAGTCATTTTGTTAAATCGTGTCATAATGGACAAACAAGCCAAGTAGTAAGACCCATATGCTCCTTTTCATGATTTGCTCTTTTTACTATAACTTCTGCAGCGGTATTGCCATGTGTGGCAAAATGCATTTTATTTTGTACTGCTTTAAAAAATTCTTTAGTGACTGGTGAATTTCTGTTATAATCCAAACTAGTAGCATAAATATCAGTAATTTTTCATTTAAAAATGTTCCGTTTTTAAGTCTTTCTTTATCTAAAACATATCCTTTAACAGAATATTGTTTTAATATGTTAATTGCCCACAATCTAAATTCGATTGCTCTTTTACTATTAACTTTAAAACCAACTGAAATGATAGCATCTAGGCTGTAGTACTTAGTCTTATAATTTTTCCCATCTCGAGCAGTATGTAAGAAATCCTTACATACTGAACTTCTATCTAGTTCGTGTTCTAAAATATTATTTAAGTGCATTGTAACATTGTTTCTGCTTGTACCAAAAAGTTCGGCAATTAGCTTTTGATTTAACCAAACTGATTCATCATCTACTATCACTTCAATTGTTTTCTCTTTATTTTGTTTTGTAAAAATCAAAAATTCTGCAGTTGAATTTCTTATTTGTATAGTTTGCATTAGTTCACCTCCTGAATAATTTTATATGATTAAACTTCTACTTAAATTATAAATCAATTTACGTATAATATCTATAATTTCATAAAAAAGTTAAAATTTATACTATAACAGGATATGGGAATGCACCACGAAACAATAAAAACCTTATAAAACAAAGGTTCCTATTGCTTATAAGTGCACCAGCAACTATTTTTGCACTTGCAAAAACAATTATTCTTCCATTTTTTATAGTTGATATTTCTTGAGTATATTATTATTTTTCTTATTTTATAAGACTTTTATCTCAACTATTTTTCAACTATTTAGTTATTTTTCTATATTTTGGGTCTATCCTTTATTCTGTCCCGTTTACAATCTGCAAATATTCTTTCTTCTTGTCATCTATTTTTCTTCTTTATTCTATCATACTCTTTTTCTCTTTTCAAGAATTTAAGTTAAAAATTAAAATTGAATCGCTCCACCTAACATATCTCCAAAATAGCGTAGAAATAAATCGGCAAAATTTGCTTTTCTTACTTCTTCTTTTACTGTTACATCAATTTCTCCTATTTTACTTCCATTCTCATATATATCAAGCCTCCCGACTTTATCACCTATTTTAACGGGTGCTTTGACAGAATCTAAATGCAAATTATAACTAATTTTTCCAATGGTTTCTGTTTTACGTGTTACAATCACTGCATTTTTTACAGGAATCAATTCGACTTGTTTTGATTTTGCTTTTTCAATTTCCACTTTCGAAATGATTGTACTTGTATTTAAAATTTCATTGACTTTATACTGTGCGAAACCATAATCTAACATTGAAGTAACTTCTGCATTACGTACCTTACTATCTGCTTCCCCCATGACAACAGCAATCAAACGCATTCCATTTTTTTGAGCAGTTGCCGTCAAACAATAACCTGCTGTATCTGTAAATCCTGTTTTTAATCCATCCACACCTGGATAAAAACGTGTCAATTTAGTCGTGTGTTATAAAAGCATAATAATGATTACAAATTCCTTATAAAGAAAGGCTTTTTCTGTAATTAAAAAAGTGACTTTTAGAAAGTATCACTTATACACGTAAAAAGATTGGAAGAGATATGTTTTAAAAATAATTTTTATAAATCTTGATGACTACCTTAAGTAGATTAATTTCTATACCCTGCAAATTTTGTTATACAAGATTAAAAATAAGAAACATAAGATTAAATTAGATAGAATCATACAAGTACTTCGGTAACAATATAAAATAATTTGTTGCCTATTATGACTACTATCAACCATAGCCTTATGTTTCAAAACTAATTAAGGAAGTGAGTATATGAATGATACTAGAGAAAATATAAAAACTGCTGTTTATCTTCGTGTATCAACCGAAGATCAAGCCAAGGAAGGGTTCTCAATTGCAGCTCAAAAAGAAAAACTTACTAAATATGTTGAAGTAAATGATTGGGAATTATATGATTATTTTCTAGATGATGGTATTAGTGGAAAAAATATCAAAGATAGACCTGAACTAACAAGATTAATTGAACTTGTTAAAAAGAAAGAAATCAATAATGTTCTTGTCTATAAACTTGACCGATTAACCAGATCTGTTAAAGACTTAATCAATTTAATTGAATTATTTGAGCAATATAATTGTAGTTTTTCATCAGTCACCGAAAAGTTGGATACTAGCAATGCAGTTGGGCGAATGTTTATTAAAATCATTGGAATCTTCGCCGAATTCGAACGAGAAAACCTAGCTGAACGAGTCAGTTTTGGTTATGAAGAAAAAACAAGACAAGGAAACTATACCAATACAAATGGTGTTTATGGATATGATTACATTGTTGGTAAAGGCGATTTAGTTATCAATGAAGAAGAAGCTGAACTAGTGAGACTTACTTATCAAAATTACTTAAGTGGAAAAGCAATGATTAGTATTGCCAAAGATTATAACTTAAGGAATGTTCCAACTAAACGAGGTGGTGATTGGTCTCAATCTACGATTCAATCGATTCTTACAAATGAAACATATTTAGGTAGAGTTCGTTATGGTGTAAATAAAAAGATTAAAAATAAAGCATTTATTGTGGAAAGCGAACACGAACCAATTATTGATGAATACACATTCAAAAAGGTTCAAAATATGATAAAGAAAAGAAAGCATTTCAATGTAAAAAAATTTCCAAGTGAAAATGCTTACTTTGGTCTAGTATTAAAATGTTCCCATTGTGGAGCAAGATTTCATGCAAAACAGCAAAGTCATAATGGTAAATTATATATCACTTATTATTGTAATAATAAACAAACTGCTCGGTGTGAATGTGGTGGTATTTCACATGCTAAAGTATTAAATGCCTTTGAAAATTATATTAAAGATATAAAGTTAGATTGCAATATTGAAATTAATACCAATAAGAAGAATGATAAAAAACTTGATAGACTTAATAAGGAATTATCCACAATTGAAAACAAAAGAAAAAGAATCCAAAAATTATTTATTAATGAAGAAATAGATACTAATGATTATAAAGAATTATTAAAAGACATTCAAAATCAAAAAGAATTGATTAATCACTCTATAAGGAACATTAATAAAGAACAAGAATCAACACTTGATTATAGTAAGTTTAAAGACATTTTAAGCGACATTAAACTCAATTGGGAACATCTAGACACCTCCCAAAAAAACTCGTTCATAAGCCAATTTATTGATAGCATAATTCTTGATGTAAATAATGGTAATCCCATAATAAAAGAACTTAACTTTTGCTAGTTAAGTTCTCTTTTCCTTTGATTGATATTTAAAAATTCCCACATTCTTTTATTACAATTATAATTAAAATAAGTATTTCTATCGTAGTAAGGAATGGCAGTGTTAAGTACCACTTTATAAAATGAGCAATTAAATAAAGTATATCAAATAAGATTGTATAGCATACCCAATATACAAATGGTCCAAAACTTTTACGAAATCGATTTAGATTAAATACAATTGCATGTGTAATTGCACCAAATATTGCAAATTAGACCCAATCATATAAGGGACTTTCAAAAACAGACATGTAAATGATACAAATTCAAAAATAAACTTAAATATTTTAACAAAGTTTTTTACACACTCATTTTAACCCTCAACAAACAACTAATTATTATTAAATAATTCTATAACCATTAAATCTTTACTACTTAATTCATGTTTCTTACCAACTAACAGATTCTCAAAAAATTTAATTAGATATTCATTTGTAGGATAAATATTCTTTGCTCTATTCGAATAATTACTTCTCACTAATGCATTTCTAAAATAAACAGAATGTTCTTTAAATAAATCGTTATTAACATCATAACCTAGACTTCTCAAATACTTTTCAATCATAACTGCAACAGTTCTAGTATTTCCTTCCCCAAACGCATGTACCTGCCATACTCTTGAAGTAAAATCTACTATATGATTGATCTGCTCTTGTAATGTTAATTTAGAATAATCATATTTCATTTCTTGATTAAAATCATAATCCAAAGTTCTTTCAATTTCATTAAATGATGCATAGATAACTGTATCACCTTTTAAAATTGGTTCTTCTTTTGTGATATTGTATGTTCTATACTTACCAGCAAAATCATAAATTCCTTTAAATAGATATTCATGAATTACTTTTAATGTGATAGGTCTAAAAGAAAAATTCTTATCATTTAACAGTTCAACAATTCTAGTAGCAACTAAATCACACTCGTGTTCATCTGATACTTTCTTATCAGCCATATTTTGTTTTGCATAATATTTATTTAACAATTCTTCTATTTTATAACTACTTATTTTTCCATTAATATTATCATTAGCTAATTCTATGAGATATTTTGAAGGTACAAGACTATCTACTTGTTGTAATCCAATAGCCATATCCCAATACAATTGTTTTTTATAACTATCTTTTGTTTCTTCTACTTTTTCATAACTATTTAATTCTCCATTTAATTCTTTTTCCATGTCTTAACCTCCTTTTAAATATATAAATATTGTACCATATTTTAACTATTATTTATAGCATATTAAAAGAGATTATGCACTTTTATAATCACTATTTACTTGGCTTATATGGTTTCTTAAAATGTGTTTGTTTTTCAAAATATTCTAATTTTCTAGCACAATAATAATCATTTACTTTATACCATTTATGATACCATCATCGCTTGATTTTGTACTTATATAATGATTATCTTCAAGCCATTGTGATATTGGCATTTGAACTTTTTTAGTCATTCCTATACCATCTTTATATAATCATAATCTACACAAAAATAAACTTTTCGTGGTCTTTCATAGTCAAAACCTCCAGATTATATTATAAAAAACTTATTATAATATATTATGTGTTACCTTTTGGCACGATAACAACATACCTAAAAGTTTTATTACTCGTTACAAAATGTTACTTAAATTATGTTACCTTTTTACCTGATCTATTTTTTGTTGTTCTAATATTTTAGGTAAGGAATTTTTAATAAAAAATTCAATCATTGCCTTGCTAGTTTCAATTGAAATCAAGAGAATCACCTAATAAAGTATATTTGTTTAATAATTAAAAATACCACCTAAATTTCTACACACTCTACTGAAGATTTTAGACAACAAAAAAGTTACTAATTAAAGTAACTTCACTAATAATAGTCTACCATTTTTTTACAATTTTCTCAATGATTTAGTACCTTTTATTTTAAGTTAGGACGATTTTTGCACAGATTGCCTGTTATTGATATTACTTTTGTAGTGCACATGTATAAATACAAAAGAAAAAAAACCTTATTATAAGGCTTTTAATGATTATTTTATGCTTTATACACATACGACTTTATTGGTATTAACAAGCCACAATTCTTTGGGAGTTCCTTTTCGTAAATAGTCCTCATAAATGGATGTATATTCTAATACTTTTTCATGTTTTACAAGCTCCTTGGCAATTAACATCATGTCATATGCACTAGAATAATGATTGGCATCATCTAATCCATGGGGATTTTTAAATACAGTATCAGTTAATCCAAGCTCCTTTGCCCTTTGATTCATCATAGATACAAATTCTTCTTCTGTTCCTGCTACTGCTTCAGCAAGTGCAACAACCGCGTCATTTCCACTAGCAACTGCAACACCTTTGAACAAATCGGATACAAGCATTTGTTCTCCAGTTTCTAACA
Organism: uncultured Bacilli bacterium; assembly: GCA_910586425.1. The sequence goes on along the minus strand of CAJUHL010000025.1, from coordinate 14,873 downwards.
ATATCTGACTACCACCCATTTTAGATGCATTTTCTGATGCTGTAACCATATCATCCCAACCAATGACTCCTTTTTCAATACTTTCTACAATCACTAACATACTCATCATTTTGGTCATAGAAGCTGGTGCAAGCTTTTCATGACTATTTTTTTCATAAATAATCTTTCCTGTACTTGCCTCTATTAAAACTGCACTTTTCGCATTTGGAGCCAAGTCTGTTTCTGCTTTTACCAATCGACATGGTAGAAGTAATCCTAAACAAATGCACAATACTACAATCTTTTTCATCATTCCACCTCTATTACAAAAATATGACAAAATCAAACATTTATGAATCTTTTACATGAAAAAGCTTACTCGCAAATAATAGAGTAAGCTTTTATCAATTGTTCGATAGAAAATGCTGCATTTGCAGGACTGGTTGATGGAAGTAAAATAGCTTCCATTTTGGTTTTAGGATAACAATATTTTTGATACAATTCATAAGCTTTTTGACCTGTCGTGTATACTTTTTCAATGGAACTATTTTTTAAAAGATGATAAATATCATTACAAATCGGATTGCGAATCGATTGATCAGAAGACCCTTCAATGGAACAAGAAGCTAGTACATCCCATAAGGCAATATGGTGTTTCTTTAATAACTGCTTTTTTTCCAAAATGGTAACTGGCATATCCTCCTGATATAAAAATGCTAATACCTTCCAAAAACGATTTTGTGGATGACAATAGTAAAATCCAACTTCTCTTGACTTGACAGATGGCATCGTTCCTAAAATTAATATTTTGGAATCTGCATCATAATATGGAGGAAATTCATGTTTTATCGTTTCCATTCAATCACCTACTCTATTATAACATAAATTAAGATCTCTTATATTCTTCTAATGTCCAATTATTTTCATAAATAATAGTCGCTACTTCTTTTCCTACATAACGATAATGCCAAGGTTCATATTTAAAGCCTGTCACTTTTTCTTTTCCTTCAGGATATCTTAAAATAAATCCATATTTATGTGCATTTTTTTTCATCCAATCAAATTCAATCGCTTCTACAAATAAATCATAATCTTGATTAGAACCCATTACATCTACTGATAACCCCGTTTGGTGTTCAGAATGTCCTGGCCTTGCAGAACACAAATCCGCATATTCTTGTCCTTTGGTTTTCACATAATAATCATATAATTTTTCTTGATATTCATAACTACGATAAGTAGATGTTGCAATAATTTGATATCCCATTTGTCTCGCATCTTCACTCAAACGTTCAAATGCTTCTTTGGCTTCTTTTCTCATATATTTATCATCTGTTGCATATTGAATGGAGATTAATTCCAAATCAGGAGGAATATAGTTACTCATCAATTTATAATTTTTATTTACCAAAACAGTTAAATCTTCAGGATTTTCAATTTCCTTCACATTTTCATAAAATTTTGACCCAAAAAAATCAATATCTTTTGTAAAAAAGAGTGCTATTAAAAGAAACAAAATGATATAAACACATTTTTTAAAAGTTTCAACTCGCATATACTTCACCACTATAGTATATGAAAAAGTAAGATAATTTTACCTATCTTACATAATATGCATAATACTCTTCCAAAGTCATCCCTGTTTCATGAATTATTGTTGCGGCTTCCTTTCCTACATAGCGATAATGCCAAGGTTCATAAATATAACCTGTAATCTTTTCTTTTCCTTCAGGGTATCTTAAAATAAATCCATATTCATGTGCATGTTCCAATAGCCACTTAAATTCTCGACTATTTGAAAACGTATCAAAATTAGTAGTTGGACTTGTTACATCAAATGCAAGTCCTGTTTGATGTTCCGAATAGCCTGGTCTTGCAGAATAAGTATCAGCTGCTTCCTTTCCATCCTGGGCTACATAATCATTATAAAGTCTTTGTTGTGTTGCATAACTTCTATAAGGGGACCGAATATACAAGGACAACCCTTCTTCATTCGCCGCATTCCACATCAACTTGTATTGTTCATATACAGTACCTTCTAATAAAAGTGTTCTTCCATATTTTGCTTCAATGGTTACTAAATTAGAAGGAACATAATCACTTGTCAATTTATAATACTTATTCACCAATATCAAATATTGCTTCTCCAAATCCACTGTATAATCCTGTGTATAAAAAGCATAATCTAAATTACTATTGACATCTATAATAACCGCTTTCATATCTTTGGCTGAATGGATATTACTATAACGCAAATATCGATCTAAATAAGCGTGAATGTAGTAAGATTCATGCATAAGAGAAACAGTCTTTTCATCATATACATCGATATCATCATAATGGTGATTGACAATATAAACAATATCTTGTATGGAAAGATTATACAATTTTGAAAATTGAATATAGTCTTTTAATTTTGCCTCATCAAATTCTATGGTATCTAAATAATCAATCAAATGAATTTGATAGTCCTCTTTTAATAAATACGATTGATTTTCTGTATTTAAAGTTTCAATTCTCTTAATTTCTTCCTTTGTATATCCTTTTTGAAGATAAGGATTTTTTTCTTCTGGCTGATTGGATACTTTCTTAAGATTTTGTTCCCATAAAATAAAGCCCATCGACAATAAAAGAATAATACATAATCCACCTAAAATCTTTTTCAAATTATCCCTCTATTTCATCTTTATAATATGCATAATATTCATCATATGTAATGCCCAAATTATAAATTTTAGTGGCCACTTCTTTTCCCACATAACGATAATGCCAAGATTCATAATCATACCCTGTGATGTCTTCTTTTCCTTTGGGATATCTTAAAATAAATCCATATTTATGTGCATTTTTACGAAGCCATTTAAACGCATCTGATTGCTCAAAAGTTTCCATAGTACAATATTCTCCATCTGTTATGATATCTAAAGTAAGTCCAGTCTGATGTTCCGAATAACCAGGTCGTGCAGAGACACTGTCTGCCCACTCTTGTCCCTTATCATTTTGATATCGATTCCATAATGATTTTTGAAAATCATAATCACGATAAGCAGACGTAATAATCAGCTTTACATCTTCCTTTTCCGCATCATGAAACATCAAAAGAAATTGATCATATACTTCTTTCCTAATTTCATTATCCCCATAAGCATACCAGTTTTTAATCGCTACCAAATCTTCAGGAGAAAAGTCTTCTTCTAAATAATGAAATTTATTGACCAATATCAAATATTCATTTTTTAAATCAATTTTGGTAGGAACTACAAATTCCTCGTCATAATATTCATGATCAGCACCCACATTTACCATACTAACAACATGAGTCAAATTAGTATCTTTTGTTTGTTTTTCATACGCCAAATACCGCTCCAAATTTTCAAATATATAATATTTTTCTTTTAACAAATCTGGAATTGATGCATGATATTCCATTTTTAAAATTTGTTTGATTTGTTCTTTTTCTAGTTGTTCTATTACAGCAATTTCATCTTTTTGATAACCCATTTGTTTTAATTGATAAGAACTCGTTCCTTTCAAAATCAAGTATCGAATTCCAAAAATCGTAGATACTATCAATAGTATCACAATAGCGCCCATTATATATACCTGTTTTTTAATTCTTCTATGTTTCATATCATCACCTGATTTTATTATAACCAATATTGAATAAAATTTCAAATACACAGAAAGGAAAATAAACTATGACTTTATTTCTATTATGTCTTAAAATTTTTTTTGTAAGAATCATTGATGTATCTTTAGGAACGGTTCGTACTCTAATCACTGTCAAAGGTAGAACCTTGCTTGCAAGCATGGTCGGCTTTATTGAAGTTTTTGTATGGTTTGTAATTGTCAAAGAAGCATTAAACACAACAGAAACCAGCCTTTGGATTGCGATTGCTTATTCCCTTGGATTCGCAACTGGAACCTATATTGGTGGTTATTTATCAGATCGTTTCATCAAAGGTAATTTTGGAGTACAAGTTGTAACAAGTAACAATAATCATAAACTCATTGATATCTTAAGAAAAGAAGGTTATGCAGTATCTGTCATTGATGTCAAAGGTCAGGATAAAGCAAATGAAAAATATATGTTATTTATTGAAATCAAAAAAAATAATTTTGAACATTTAAAAAATTTGATTCACTCAATCGATAAAAAAGCTTTTATCGTCGTCAATGAAACAAAATATGTTCAAAATGGTTATATTAAGTAATTAAATTTTAAACAAAATAGTACATACAACATCTACCATAAATAAAAGACTAAATAAAATAGTAACCCATAGAGGTATCTTTTTTAGCCATTGATCTACCATTGGTTTTAAGAAAAAAATAAGGCCCAAGGAAGCAAGCCCCCAAATAAGAGCCATCTCCCAAGCAATATAAGGACCAATATGAAATTTAAAATGGCTGTAATCCCAAAAGATATAACCAAATATAATTTCAATTAAAATTCCACCAATCCATTCAATAAAGGTTAATAAAACAGCACCAATCAAAAAGACAGTAAGTGCTTCTATTTTTTTAGACAAATGATGTTTTTGAAACAAAGCTTGATAACAAGATATGATAATAATACATCCAATACCATAAACAGGTGTCCAAAAACCATATAAAATACCACTTTCACCTGAATTCATCATATAAATAAAAGTCTCTAGTAAATGCCCCAAAATAGAATAGACAAAAAATACATTAAGATAATACATAAAAATCACCAGTATTAGTATGCCCAAACTGAAAAAGGATTATCCTTTTAAGTTAAAATATGTAAATTTATTAACGAATGATTGGTAATAGCACTTTAATATGTTACGACATAATGCATTTTAATACTGTATTCTGTGAAATCTATTCTGATTTATAAAAAAAAATAATCATAATGATTATTTTAAAGCATCTAATAATTCTGCTTTTTTCATAGTAGAAGTACCTTCTATTCCCTTTGTTTTAGCAAGCTCACGTAGCTCCCCAACTGTCATTTTAGAAATATCCGTTTCTTCTGTTTGAACTGAAATTTCTTTTTCCTCTTTCTTTTTAGCTGTAGCACCTTTTCCATTTAATGCATCTTTTGCTACATTGACAAGATCAGAGAAACTTGCAGGGTTATCAATTGCAATTTCAGATAACATCTTACGGTTTACAGTAACACCAGCTTTGTTAAGACCATTGATAAATCTAGAATAACTAATATCATTGTCTCTACAAGCAGCATTGATTCTTGTAATCCATAACTTTCTAAAATCTCTTTTCTTTTGTCTTCTATCTCTGTATGCATAACTTAATGAATGCATCACTTGTTCTTTTGCAGTTCTATATAATCTGTGTTTGCTTCCAAAGTATCCTTTGGCTTGATCCATTACTTTTTTACGACGTGCACGATGAATTGTGCCACCTTTTACTCTTGCCATATATATCCTCCTTTAATACTATTTTCCTAAATTCGTTCTAATTCTCTTGTAATCTGATTGACTTAATAATGATCCTTTTCTGCTTTTGCGATTAGAAGCAGCATTTTTCTTTCCAGTGTTATGTCTTGATCCTGGAGTTCCAATTTTAATGGTTCCACCAGGTCTTACTTTACAAACTTTGGCAGTTCCCTTATGGGTTTTCATTTTTGGCATAAATATTCCTCCTATTTTTCTTTATTTGGCATTAGCATCATGGTCATAAAATAACCTTCCATTTTAGGTTGTTGTTCAATAACAGCAATTTCTTTCACCGCATCTGCGAAACGATTGAGTACATCACGTCCCAATTCTTGATGCGCCATTTGTCTTCCACGAAAACGAACAGACACCTTAATTCTATGACCCTTTTCTAAATATTTTGATGCATTACGAACACGTGTATCAAAATCATGCACATCGATTGTAACTGACAGACGATATTCCTTGATTTCTAAATTGGTTTCTCTTTGTTTTTTCATATTTTCTTTTTGTTTCTTTTTACTCTCATATTTGAATTTATTATAATCCATAATTTTACAAACTGATGGGGTTGCATTTGGACTCATCAAAACCAAATCAAAACCAGCATAAGAAGCCAAAGTAAGTGCATCTTTGATTGGTTTTACACCGAGTTGTTCTCCATTTGGTCCAATCACCATGACTTCCCTTGCACGTATTTGTTCGTTAATGTACATATCTTTTTCTCTTGCGATACCTGACACCTCCATAAAAAAGTGAATACAAAACGTATCCACTCAAAAATCACAAACTGATAATTGGCATCTACCCAAAGCTTAAGCAATCGGGTGAGAAGTGGATACTTCTGCTTTCCTTTTTTAATTTTCTTCTATAGTATACATAAATATCATATGTTTGTCAATGATATTTATGCAAAAACTATTTCTGATCCAATAAATAAGAAAGGGCTTTCATTACACCCAACTTACCAGCAGGGTAAGTAAGCGCCCCTTGCATATAGGCAATATAAGGGGGCCGGATTGGTCCATCACAAGATAGTTCAATGGATGAACCTTGTGTAAAACTACCACAGGCCATTATAATTTGATTTTCATATCCTGGCATATCCCCAGGAATTGGAATGGAATTGGCATCTATATAAGACCCCATTTGAATGCCTTGACAATAACGAATTAAATCATCTGGATTTCCAAATGTAATCATTTGAACAATATCTGCACGCTTGTCATAATACCTAGGTTCCACTGGATAGCCTAATTGTTCTAAAAGATAGCTTGCCAAAATAGCAGTTTTTAAACTACTAGCAACTACAGTTGGAGCAAAAAACAATCCTTGTAGCAATGATTTATTAACTCCTAAACTTGGTCCAACTTCTTTTCCTTCTCCTGGTACTGTCAGACGTTCTGCCGCAAGCTCTACTAAATCTTTTCTCCCTGCTATATAAGCCCCATTGGGTGCGATTCCTCCTCCTAAATTTTTAATCAAAGAACCCACCATAATGTCAGCACCTACTTGAGTAGGCTCTATTTCATTTACAAATTCACAGTAACAGTTATCTACCATAACAATCACATCAGAATCTACTTCTTTTATTTTTTCAATCACTTCTTTTATGGATTCTATATCAATACTCTTTCGACTAGAATATCCTTTTGATCTTTGAATTTCAATTACTTTTACTTTGGACTTTCTTAATCGTTTTTGAATTCGTGGAATATCAAAACGATTATCCACTAAATCAATCTGTTCATACTTGACATGATAAGACGCTAGAGAACTGGCATTTTCTTTGATGCCAATTACCTGGTGTAATGTATCATATGGTTCTCCAGAAATACTAAGTAATGTATCACCTGGTCGTAAAAGAGCAAAAAAACAAACAGTTAAAGCATGAGAACCGGATATAAATTGATTTCTTACCAAGCAATCCTCTGTCCCCAAAACCTCTGCAAAAACTTGCTCAATTGTATCTCTTCCAATATCATCATATCCATAACCCGTTGTACTCCGCATATGAATTTCTGATACTTGATATTTATGAAAAGCATTGAGTACTTTTAGACTTTGGTAATCAGCCAAAGAATCTATTTTCGTAAACTCTGGTTGTAATACAATTTCTGCCTCTTTTACCCTATCTATCAAATCCTGTTTAATTCCTAACGTTTCATACATTTCGTTCATCTTTGTCCTCCATCTACACGAAGTATCGCATTATTTACAAAACTGGCATTTTCGCTTGCTAAAAACGATACGACTTTTGCAATTTCTTTTGGTTCTCCAAATCTCCTCAAATAAATTTTTTCTTGTTCTGATTGTATATAATCTAAATCCAATTCACGCATTTCATTTTCAGTCGCAACCCATCCTGGGGCAACAGCATTCACTCTCACATATGGCGCATACTGAAGTGCCAAATTGTGAGTCAAAGAAATAACACCAGCCTTGGAGGCATCATAATCCAAACACATTGGAAAGTATTGGTCTATGCCATTGGTAGAAGCAAGATTGATAATAGCGCCTTTTTTATTTTGATACATCAAGTCTCCCACATATTTGCTCACTAAAAAAGTTCCAATTAAATTGACATCAAGTGTTTTCCGAAAATTTTCTACTGTTTTATTTTCATATAATGTATCAACCGCAATCCCTGCATTGTTTACTAAAATATCAATTTTTCCAAATATTTCTATTGCAGTCTCTATCATATGTTTTACTTCATCTTCTTGTGAAATATCAGCTTTTATCGCAAGGGCTTGGATGGAATAGTCTTTCATAAGTCTTTCTTGCAATTTTCTGGTTTCTTTTTCACTTGTACAATAATTTAAAATTAAATTACAGCCATGGGATGCAAATTCTTCTGCAATTGCAGATCCAATTCCTCTTCCAGCACCTGTAATCAGGGCAACCATATTCTGAAAGTACATGTTATCACTCTTTTCATTTCTATTATACAATAAATTCTCAAACAAAAAAAGGGTGTGAAAACGAAATGCTTTCTACACCCTATTATACAGTTTCAACTTTTTCTACCTTATTCGCATTTTGTTTTTTATTTGAAATTTCATAATGCTCACGTACTTGTTTTTCCAACTCTGCTTTCAATTTAGTATTGGTTTTTAAAACCTCTTTCACATTTTCTTTGCCTTGGCCTAATTTTTCGCCTTTATATGCATACCAAGAACCACTTTTTTCTAAAACATTAGCATCACTTGCAAGGTCAACAATTTCACCTTCGTAAGATACTCCTTCTCCATACATAATATCTACCACGCAACTTTTGAATGGAGGGGCCATCTTATTTTTTACAACCTTAATACTGGTCTTATTTCCGATGATATCAGTTCCATCTTTGATTTGTTCTGATCGTCTAATTTCCAAACGAACAGAAGCATAGAATTTTAAAGCACGTCCTCCTGGAGTTGTTTCTGGATTACCAAACATAACACCAACTTTTTCACGCAATTGATTGATAAAAATACAAATGGTGTTTGTTTTATTAATCACACCAGATAGCTTACGCAATGCTTGACTCATCAATCTTGCCTGTAAGCCAACATGGCTATCTCCCATTTCTCCTTCAATTTCAGCCTGTGGTACCAAAGCAGCAACAGAGTCAATTACTATAATACTGATTGCTCCACTACGAACCAATGCCTCACAAATTTCCAAGGCTTGTTCTCCATTATCTGGTTGTGATAACAGTAATTCATTGATATTTACACCCAATTTAGACGCATATTGCGGATCCAATGAATGCTCTGCATCAATAAATGCTGCTCTTCCTCCTAATTTTTGTGCTTCCGCAATCGCATGAAGCGCAAATGTGGTTTTACCACTGGATTCTGGGCCATAAATTTCAATAATACGACCTTTGGGATATCCTCCAATTCCCAAACAAATATCTAATGATAATGATCCACTAGGAATCACATCGATTTCTCTATGTTCATTGTCACCCAACTTCATGACAGATCCTTTTCCAAATTGTTTTTCTATATTTGCTAATACTTGTTCTAATGTTTTATCTCCTGATGATTTCACCATTTAATTTCCTCCTTAATATTTACATGCCTATTATATAATACAAAATAACACTTGTCAAGACTTTTTACGAACATTTGTTTGATTGTTTTTGCAATCTATTTAGAGCAAATAGGCCATTTCTACTATATCAATATTTATTTTTTACATAATAAAAATTCTAGTTTTCTAGAATTTCCTTTTTTTCTTTTAATAACAATTCCCGATTCATATAGTAATATTGCATTGCAGAGATAACAGATAAAACGGCTGCTACAATTAACAAGGCATCCGATACTTTAAAATTCCATAACTCGAATGGTAAGTTGTAGAATAAGGTAAGTACAATTCCAGTCATCAAACAGGCTGTTTTCACTTTTCCTGATTTAATTGCTGCAACGACTTTACCTTTATTACCTGCAAGCATTTTAATCGAATTAACTACACTATCACGGATGATGATAACTACTGGGATAATAGGCGATATAAAACCATTAGCGGATAGAATGACCAATACTGAATTGACAAGAATTTTATCGGCAATCGCATCCATCATTTTACCAAAATCAGTCACTAAATGCTTTTTACGTGCTAGATAGCCATCTAGATAATCTGTTAAAGAAGCAATAATAAATAAAAAGCCTGCTAATATATATTTTATATCAACTACAATGGATTCATTGATGAATAATTTTGGCAAGGAAAGCCCTGATGCATCTAATGGAAATAGCAAAAGTGCGATAATCATTAATGATAAAATAATACGACTGATGGTAATTTTATTTGGTAAATTCATAGTACAATTCCTCGATCCATTTCCCTATAGCTTACAAGATTTTCCTGTTCTTTTGGTTTTTCCACATGAAATAAAGAAACAATATACCATACTGCACATATAACGGCAATCAGCATAATCAAATAAATGAAAAAAGGCGGCATAGTCCATTTACGCTCTCTTTCAATGGTATATGGAGACGCAATTCGGTCTACTTTTTCTTCTTTTTTTTCAATCTGTTTTTTAGCACGCTTAATATCATCTAGTGATATTTTGGAAGTATAGTCAAATAAATATTCATTAAATTCATCTATCATATCTTCATAATTGAGTCCTAAATATTTTGCATAATCACGGATAAAATACTTAAGAGCAAATACATCTTTAAATGGCTCCTTATCTCCAGCTTCTATACTTTCAATTTGACTTGGCTTAACCTTAAGATCACTTGCTGCTTCTTCAATCGAAAGTCCAATATTTTCTCTTGCTTCTTTTAAAGCGATTCCAATTTCCTCCAAGTATTCACCAACTTTCTAAAATCAAAAAAAATAATATTTAATAAGCCATGTTCTGTTCCTATTCCTAGGCGACAAACATTTATCTATTGAATCATCAATCCCATAAAAGATTCGTTTCTCTTTTATCAGGCTCCCCTACCAAAATTTGGGTTTCTCGCTCGTGGGGTTTACCGCGTTCCATTTCCACCATTTCTGATTTCTTCGTCACTATGGCACTTTTATACCTACTTTAACCATATCTTTTAAGACTTAGGTAATTTCGTGAGCCGTTAGATTTCTCTACTAGGGGTTATGTCTTCCCCCTACACGAACACTACAATCATCACAGATTGTGCGAGCATGGACTTTCCTCTACATTACAAATGAATGCAGCGTTTGTCTAAATATTATTCTTTTCCATAGATAATTTTTTCCAAATTAGATAATCTTCTTAATAAATCTGCGTTTGATACTTCGCCACCAGATTCTTCAGAAAGTACTTGCAATTTAGTTCTTAAATTACGAATTTCTTGTTTTAATTTAATATTGTCTTCAATCAATTCTTTTTTTTCACTTTCGATTTCTTTGATAATAATCATAAATTCTTCATAATCACGAATAATGACATCCAAAAATTTATCTACTTCTTGTGGTCGATATCCTCTTGTATCTATTTTAAATTCCTTTTCTAAAATATCTTTGCCAGTTAGTAAAATTCTCTCTTGATACATACAAACCACCTCAATTCTTATATACATATTCTCTCAAAAAAAAAGAAATTTGTCAATCAATATTATGCTTTTGCTTTTTCTTTTAAACCATATTAAATTCACTTTGTTTTCTTGGAAAAGTAATGACAACAGTAGTTCCATTTCCTTCTTCTGATATATATTGTATGGTACCTCCATGTTCTTTTATGATTTCATCGGAAAGATAAACACCTAACCCAGTTCCTTTTTCTTTAGTGGTAAAAAATGGTTCCTTAATTTTAGCCATCTCCTCTTTGGTCATCCCTTTTCCATTGTCTTTTACTATGATTTTTAAATGTGTAGGATCTTCTTCTAAAAAAACGTTTATGTATCCTTTTTTATGATTTGGAATTGCTTCTATGCTATTTTTAATCACATTGATTAACACTTGTGACAAACGATTATAGTCTCCCATCATAAAAATTTCATCTTCCCCGATTTCAAATGTTGCTTTTATATTTCGGTTTTCTAAAATAGGTACAAAATTTTGATAAATACTATCTAATAACAAATTAACATCCATAATTTCTTTTTCTATTTTAATTTTATGAATGGATAAGAAATCTTCTAATAAAATAAGAACCCGTGCAATTTCATCTTTTATAATAGGTATATATTTTTGACTATGTGTAATATTGTTTGTATCAAACATATCCAAATACCCTTTACATACAGCAATTGGATTTTTAATCTCGTGTGTAATTTTAAATAGAGATTCTCTTAACTTTTTTTCTTTTTCAAATTGTTTTAATTTCAAACGAAGAGACAAAACTTCTTCAGCACGTTCAAATAGGTAAATGGTAAATTTTGTTATGACAATAAATGAAAAGTTGATAATAAAATATTCTAAAATAGGCACTATCCAAGTATCTAAAAGAAACCATATCATAATTGCAATACCGATACTTTTTCCAATTAATAACAGATTAATGAGGGCAGAAACATTCCATTTCTTATAATTCCATATTTGATAAATTCCATAATAAAGGCTATATTCTATTATCAAAAATGGCCATGGTACATTCAAACAACGATTGTAATAAACAATAATGCATACAGATAATAAAATAACATTTGCCTTGCGATTTTTTAAATAAGCAAGTATTAATGGAATATGAAAAAGTAGAATTGGGGGATGTAACGACATTTTGAGTCCAAATCTTACAATAAGATAAAAAGAAGTAATTAGGGCAAAGTCTAAAAACAAGTCCCCTTTTTCTTTATTCATTGTTTGATTATAAGATTGATACAACAAACAAAACACAAGTGGAAAAATGATGAAAATAACGTTAATCATAATGGTTTCAAATAAATCCATTCTCTCACCTCGACAAAATTGTACATTTTTTGCTTGTCGAAACTTGTCGAAATTTGAACCATCTTATAAATAAAAAAACGATATGGTTTTTGGGATTTCCAACTAGGTTAATATCCTTTTACCATCTATCGTTTTTTATTATTTTAACTCATCAATTTGTTTTTTGAGTTGACGTGCTTCATCCCCTAAAATAATTTTAAGTTGATGATCAATTTCAACAATTCCTTTGGCACCCATTTTTTGAATGGCCTCTTTATTTACAATATCCACATTTTTGAGGGTTACAATAAACCTAGATTTATTCACCTCATAATTTAAAATATTATCTTTTCCACCCAAACTGGTTACCAATTTATTCATTTCAATTTTAATATCTTTTCGCATTGATTTAGAAATCGCAAGTGCGATTAAAATTAAAATTAAAATAATTACTAAATACTGTATATTTCCCAATTTTATCACCTGTATTTATTATACTATATTTTTTCTAATTTTAATATCTTTTTTTCTCATTCTAATTTTGTCGAATCAACCGAATTCATTTGTAGTTCATTTTATTTTGCGGTAAGATGAAAAAAAGGTGATTCATATGTATAAAATAGCAAAATATCGTATCGATATATTTTTGGTCATTCCTATGATACTATTTTCAATCATCAGTGTTGCATCTATCTATAGTGCCCAAGCACTACTCCCAGATACTATGCAAGATCTAGCCTTCAAACAATTTCTTTGGTATATAGTTGGTTTTATCCTTGCCTACATTATTTTAAGAATTGGAAACACCTTTTTAATTAAGAAAGCTTGGTTTTTTTATATCATTGGCATTCTATCTTTAATTGGTTTATTTTTCTTTGGGAAGGAAATCAATGAAGCAAAATGTTGGTATGCTCTTCCTGGCGTTGGAACCATTCAACCAAGTGAATTTATGAAAATTATTTTAATTTTACTGATTGCCCAACAAATTCAAAAATTTCATGACAAACATTCCAATCCAACCGTTTTTGAAGAATTTCTATTTTTATGCAAAGTTGGAATAATTGTACTAATTCCAAGTATTCTAACTTTTTTACAGCCAGATACTGGGGTTGTCTTAATTTATTTATTAATTACAATTTGCATGTTGTTTATCTCAGGAATTCGATATCGATGGTTTATTATACTATTTGCCCTTTTAGCCATAACGATTGGAAGTGTTCTAATCATCTATTTTCAGAATCAAGAATTGTTCATTCGCCTTTTTGGAACAAGTTTCTTTTTAAGAGTCGATCGTTTACTGGATTGGTCCAACGGATCAGGATTCCAATTACAGTATGGTATGACTGCAATTGGATCTGGAGGCCTTTTTGGCCATGGATTTCATCATACCCCGATTTATTTTCCAGAACCTCAAACAGATTTCATTTTTGCTGTATTTGCAAGTAACTTTGGTTTTATTGGATCATTTTTATTTCTATCAATTATTCTCTTGTTCGATATTCGTTTAATCATTACTGCCATTAAAACAAATTCCAATGTTCAAAAATATATCATTGGTGGGATCGTGGGGATGTTGATATATCAACAATTTCAAAATATCGGAATGACTTATGGGATTATGCCAATTACAGGGATTACGCTGCCTTACATTAGTTATGGAGGTTCTAGTTTACTCAGTTACATGATAATGACAGGGATTATTTTTGATATTTCAAATGAAAGTATGAAGTATACAAATAAGTAAACTCACTTATTCCGACACATAAAGTTCCTGCAAATATACGATATATGGTGCCTCTGCATATTTTCCCCAAATTTTGACATACGCATTCATCCAAGAATTTACTATAACAGGTACGTTGCTATTGGATTTCAAAAAAGCCCCAATTGGAAATATAGCGATTCTTTTAGTTCCATCTAAAACAGGGATTGATGAATATGATAAAGATGCATAGTAGTAACCATCAGTAGCTATATTTGTTGTTGTAATTTCAACTTGTATCCATCTAGAAGACACATTTTTGAAATCGCCATTCATCTGTATTTCATTTATTTTTTCATTTATCTGAATCATTTGATTTTCAATTTCAGTAATCTTACCATTGATTATGCCAACTTGTTCTAAAA
>CAJUHL010000024.1 GCA_910586425.1 uncultured Bacilli bacterium | reverse complement strand
AGTGCAACTTCTATATCTTGTTCATTATAGCCAGATAATTTTAATAATTCTTCTAATTTTATATTTAAAATATAACTAATTTTTCTTAAAGATAATACATTTGGTTTCTTTCTTTCGCCTTTTTCTATCTTTGCTAGTGTATTATTATCTATCCCAGTTCTTCTTGATAACTCTCTTTGCGATATTCCCATTTTTTCTCTAGCACTCTTTACTACACTGGCTAAAGTTTTATCTTCCATCAGCTACACCTCATTTACTCATCTACTACCATTTTAACACAATTTTGATTACCAAACAATATTTTTGTGAGTTTTAATCACAAAAATGTATTGACTTAAATTAAATCTGTATGATATTATATTATTGTGAGTTATACTCACAATAATATAATTCTTTTCTTTATTGGTAATCCATATACATAGATATTTTTATATCTAGAGTCTAACGAAAGGAGGAACACTTAATATGGATGCTAGAGAAACATTAAAACTTATTTCAAAGCAATGGTGTAATCTTGATGATTTAATGCTACTTGCTGAAATAGGTAAAAATAATGCAGTGAAACTTAGGAAAGAGATAAAACAAGATTTACTAAATCAAGGTTATACTCTTCCTAATAACAGATTACCAATGATTGAAGTCGTTAATAAGCTAAAAATAAATATTAATTATTTAGAAAAAATGGCGAAAGAAAATTTATAGAAAGGAATTATATGAAAACAATTGAAGAATTAAGAAGTAGTATTGTCGATATGAATTATATCATCGAAGATATGATTCGTGAAAATGGTTTATATTGCTTACTTGGAGAAGCCAAAGTTGGTAAATCTGCTATGGCTCTTCAAATAGCAAATTCAGTCTGTAATGGTATTCTTTTTCTAGATTTAAAAACAAATAAAACTCCTGTACTTTATTTAAGTACAGAGATGAATCCTACAGAAACAATAAGTCGCACTGAACTTATGAATTGTAAATTAAATAGTGATGATTTTAGAATATCCTTTATCAAATAGGACTAGAAATTATATTTACAAATTTTTAAAAACAATTATGAATTTTGGTACAAAGTGGTATGGGTTAAATTTCAATCAAATATATCCTAAAATGACTAATTTTACAAATCCAAATGAAATTAAAAAAGAAATGGAATTTTGGACTTATGAAGAATTTAGCAAATTTATTTCAGTAGAAGAAGATTTAACATTTAAATGTTTATTTAAAACTTTATACTTTTGTGGACTTCGTAAAGGCGAAGCAAGGGCATTAAATTGGAATGATATTGATTTTACAAATGGTACAATTAGAATCAATAAAGGGTTATCGGACAATGTAAATGGTAAAAAATATATCATAACAAGTCCTAAAACTCTCACAAGTAATAGAACACTACCTATTCCTAAAGAGTTGTTAAATGATCTAAAAGAACTTAAAGAAAAAGTTATGGAGTTTACAAATTATAATGATAATTGGTTTGTATTTGGTAATGCTGTCCCACTAGATCATAGGACTTATTGATAATCTAAATGAGAATGCAAAAAGCAATATTGAAATTGATTCTACAAAAAACAATGATGACTATGAAATGAGTTTATAATGAATAAGGAAACTGGTATATTATTATGCTAGTTTCCTTATTTTTTTATGTTTAAATTTCCAAAAAAGCCTAAATTTGTTACATAACTGTTACATAAAGGCATATTTTAAAAATATGAAATGTTATAAACCATTATAAATAAAGGGATAAAAAAAGTGTCCAGCATTTCTGCTGGACTTCAGGGGGTTTTGGTTGAGTACTCTCACACTCTATTCCGTAAGAGTACCTAGCGTGAATATCATCACGCTATGATAATTATATAAGTTTATTGTCATAAAGTCAATCTTTATTTGCAAGCTCATCAGCGCTTTACAATCCCAATTTAATCTAAATCCATTGATTTTTCAATTAAATTCATAATTTTATTTGACAAAAAATCTTTTTTGTCGAATCGTTCTAAAAATAATTCACTATCCTGTTTCGCATTTAATAAAATATTAAAATCGTTTTTTAAATTAGCCATTTGAAATACCATATCGCCACTTTGCTTTGCCCCAAATAAATCACCACTACCACGCAATAAAAAATCTTCCTCACTTACCTTAAATCCATCATTGGTCTGTGTTAAAATTTGCAGTCTTTCTGTTTCTCGCTCACTCATCAAAATACAATATGATTGAAATTCACTTCTACCAACACGTCCTCGTAGCTGATGTAATGCTGATAAACCAAAACGATAACTATCAAAAATAACAATCATTGTTGCATTCGGGACATCAACCCCTACTTCTACTACTGTTGTACTAATTAAAATTTGTATTTCATTATTTGCAAATTGATTCATTACACTTTCCTTTTCATCAGATTTCATCTTTCCATGTAACATCCCAATATGAAATACCTTACCAAAAGCCCTATTCATCTTTTCTGAAAGCTCATTCACATTTTCAAAATCACTATTTTCACTTTCCTCAATCAGAGGAGCAATGACATAAATTTGGTGTCCCTGTTTCATTTGTTCATACATTTCTTTCAGAACCTGTTTCATATCACGATGAGAAGCAATCTTTGTAATCACAGGTTTTCTTCCCCTTGGAATCGTACGAATACTAGAAATATCCATATCTCCATATAACGTAAGAGCATAAGTTCTTGGAATTGGAGTCGCGCTCATATATAAAATGTCAGGGGTAATACCCTTATTTTTTAAACTACTTCTTTGATTTACACCAAAACGATGTTGCTCATCAGTAATGACAAGTCCTAAATTCGCATATGCAACGGTCTCTGTAAACAAAGCATGCGTACCAATAATGAAATCTATATTTCCTTGCTTTAATTTATCATATATATCCCGTTTTTCTTTTACTTTCATTTTTCCCGTCAAAAGACCAATTCGCATCCCAGTATTTTTACAAAGTAATATCGCATTTTGATAATGTTGTTCTGCTAAAATTTCCGTTGGTGCCATCAAAGCACTTTGATAGCCACTTAAATAATTGATATAGCACGCAATAAAGGCGACTACCGTTTTTCCACTTCCTACATCTCCTTGTAATAATCGATTCATTCGAATGGGAGACATCAAATCTTGATAAATCATCTGAACACTTTTTTCTTGATCCTCCGTTAATGTATAAGGCAATCTATCCATTAATTCTTGTACTTTTTGATAATCAACACTTCTTTTTAATCCAATTTTATTTTGCTTATTATTTTTGAGATAATTCATTTTTAACATAAACAAAAATAGTTCTTCATATTTAATTCGTTCTTCTGCTTTTTTCAAATCCATTTCATTCGTTGGCTGATGTACCATACGAATGCTTTTGACCTTCTCTAAAAAACCATATTTTTTTTGGTAAATTGGCAATACATAATCTTCTGTATCAATAGAGTCCTGAAGTGCAATACCAATATAATGGGATATTTGCTTACTAGAAATACCATATACAGTATGATAGACAGGTTCAATGGTTTCTTTTTCTAAATTTCCTAAACGTAATTCTGAAGCAACAATATGATTATGAATTGGATCATATTTTCCTATTACAATAATTTTGGTTCCAATTGACAATTGTGTTTTTAAAAAACCACGATTAAATATCGTAACCCGCAATAAATGATTCTGCGCATTCATTTTAAAATCCATTTTATCCAATTTCCGATTGATATGAAATACACTTGGAAAGCTTTCAATCACCCCATCTATCACTACTTTCTCATCCTTTTTTGCATCATCTAGATTGGTACGTTTTAACATATCATACCGAAAAGGATAATAATGAACCAAATCAGAAATAGTGTGAATTCCTAATTGCTTTAACAATCTTAAGCCTTTCGGTCCAAGGCCTTTTAATTCTTCTAACTGTTTCATATATCACCAACTTTTTCTTATTATAACACGAATTTTTGTTCGCCACAATAAAAAGATATCATTTTTGATACCTTTTTAACATCACAAGATAAAGAAAGAAAAATCCAAGTGTTACCACACTAATCGTTTTTCCGAGTTGGAAATATGGTGCTTCATATGTAATTTCAATCAAATGATGACCGCTTTTTAAAGGAAATCCTAAAAATGCAGTATTTACTTTTTCATATGCAATCTTCTTTCCATCTACAGAAATGTGAAATCCCTTATCATATGGAATTGATAATACAAAATAGCCATCTTTTTTCATTGCAATTGTTCCTTGTATTTTATCTTTCGTGGTTTTATCTTTATCCAGTAAAAATGGCGATAATTCTTCCTTCTTTTGGCTGACATCTGCATAATTCCATACATAGATATGAAAATCATTCAGTTTATAATTTCCTTTCGCGAAAGTAACCTCCAACTGTTCTAAATCACTTTCAGATAACACATAAGCAAAACGATGATTTTCATTTTTGTATTCCCAACTAGAACAGGTAAGTTTATTGGTGATATCATTAATGGTAATACTCAAATCACCATCTTTACAAGAAGGTTCTTCCTCCACATAAAAGTCAATGAATAACAATTGGTTATGAATTGGTTCTTTGAACGTATATATCATTTTGTCTTTTTCATTTACGGTTACAGTATATCCATTAGAAGATTTTTGGATTTGAATCTGTTCCCCAATCTGTCTAGATTGATATTCAAAAGGAACTTCTTGAATCCGTGGTGTTTCCATTACTGTAGAGGGATAATCCTTTACAATTATGGTATGTAAAAGAGCCTCTATCGAATAAGGATATGATAGTTCCTGAAATTCTGTTTCCGATAAAATTTGACTGCTGCCATACCCAAGCGGATATACATCCTGATTTTCATACAAACAAATATCCCCTTCAGAAGTTATCTTTTGATAACCAATGAAATTTTTTTGACATGTACTAATAACATATCGTTCTCCCATCAAAACCTGAAAAGGAAGATTACTTGCTGTTCCTAAAATCAATTGATTGCGATATGGTAAAGCTTTTTCGAATGTAGTTTTAAAAAAAGTAGAATAATCAGCATGATAGACAGAAGAATAAAGCGAAGTACTATAGTGATGATTACTATAAATTTGGTTAATTCCATAAAGTGTATTTACTTGCGCACTAGTTCTCCATAAGTTATCTTGCATTTGGATATTTTGAATCAATGTTTTAGTAGAAAAATCAGAATATGATTTTTTAACATAATCTTCTTTCAAATTGGCACAAAGACAAACAATGAAAGCGCAGGTTAATAAGGGAACGATAACAAGCCACTTTTTACCATAACGATGATACAAAAGAAAAGCGAATATCATCACAAATAAATCAAGATAATAACGAATAGAAGTAAAACCTCGTAATAATAGAAAAAGGTGAAAAAAGCAAAAAGCAACTACAAAAAAAAGGCTTATCTTTTTATGTTCTAGCATATCCTCCAAAAAGAAGGCAACCATATAAAGTGCTAAAGGAAGAAAAGGAATCAAAGATTTTGTCCGAATATATAAAGTTCCATTTAACAGATACACAACAAGTGGAAGAAAACAAATGAATAATATAGAAATCCCTAACCATTTATGTTGTTTTTTAGGATATGTGATAAAATACCACAAAGCAAAAATGAAAATACTGGTGATTCCAAGGCAATAAGAAGAGTAAAGTAAACTATCCAAATTTCCTGTTGGAAGAAATAATGAAACCAAAGAGATATTATGACTTGCACCTTCTCTGCCACCTAGTAAACAATATGCTGTTGGTAATAGAAAGAAAGCTGCTAATAAAATACCTGTGATAATGGGAAGCAAAAATTGAATTCCTTCTTTTATAAAAATACCAAATTGAAATTTATTGTCTTTTAACCAGATGTAAATACCATAAATAACAAGTACCAAAATACCACCAATACTATAATAATAACTTGTCAAAATCATTAAAAAGACACTGATAGTAAGTCCTACTATCTTTTTCTTTTCTAAATAACGATCGACCGCAATCAGTCCCCATATCAAAAAAGGCATATAATTGACAAACATAATATGACGGTGGGCATGAAAGATAATAGGGGAAGCCAAAAAATAAAGAAGGCAGCATAGAAAGGCAGTAGAAGACTGAAACTTATTTTTTAAAAAATAATAAAGTAATATCATTGATACCAAAATACCAAGTAAACTAGTAAAAACAATATAATCCTTCATAGAAATAAAAGGAAATAAATAAGAAAATACAATAATGGGATTGTAAAGTCCATAATAAGAAAAGTTGAAAATATTTTGCCCACTTCCTAAATGCATGGAAAAAGAGGGAAAAAAATTTCCAGTTTCATAAAAAAGGTTTCTAAAATAATCTGGAAAAGCAATATGTTGTCCCAACCAATCGGTTTTAGAACCAAATACATAAGGGGAAAGAAAAAATATTACTCCTAATATTACAATCAATAATACCATAATTCCAATATATTTCTTATCTTGTTTCTTCATATACTCACCTATCACAATTCTACTCCAGTATACCATACTTTGCAAAGAAAAAACAGGACTGATTCCTGTTTTACAAATTATTGCACCAATGTTAATTCTAATGTCACTTCATGTCCATTGATATCAAAACATTCACCGCTTGCTTTCTCTTCTATTGTATCGGCAAGTGTTTCATTTTGGATAAATTCTTTATAACATTGAATGGCTTTGGTTACTTCAGCATCTCCACTATACGATAAATGAATACGATCTACAATATTGAAATCCTTTTGTTTTCTTAAATTTTGAACCTTAGATACAATTTCACGAGCGATTCCTTCAGCAATCAATTCCTCTGTTAAAGTGGTATCCAATATAATGAACTGATTATTTTCCATACCTACATCAAAGCCTTCTTTCGAAGAAATACGAACTTCTACCATATCAGGCATTATTTCCTTTGATTCATCTCCAATGTTCATTACAATAGAATTTCCCTTTTGTAATTCTGTAACTTCACTCGCAGATAACATTTCTAATTTCGTTTGGAATTCTTTCATCAAAGAGCCAAACACTTTTCCTACTACTTTGAAATTTGGTTTTACTGAAAAATTCATATAAGCATTCAAATCTTCCGTAAAAATCACTTCTTTGATATTCAGTTCTTCTTCAATCAGCGGAATCAAATCTAAAATCAAATCCTTATTTTTAGCATCCAGTAAAGCTTGTGCAAGCGGCTGACGTACTTTAATTTTAGTTTCTTCACGTACATAACGTCCAATTGAAATAATATTCTTGACCAAATCCATTTTTTGTTCGATATGAGAATTGATGAGATCATAATTTACTTGTGGATATTCTTCCAAATGAACAGATACCAAGCCTGTTAAATTGCGGTACAATTCTTCTGATAAGAAAGGGGTAATTGGTGCCATCAATTTGGATAGTCCTAATAATACCTCGTAAGTAGTCATATAAACAGATTTCTTTGAATCATTTAGTTCGCTACCCCAGAATCGATTTCGATTACGACGGATATACCAATTCGATAAATCTTCTGAAACAAAAGAAGATAAATAATGTACTACTTTATTCAAATCATATTCAT
This sequence comes from uncultured Bacilli bacterium, assembly GCA_910586425.1. Next base: position 15,261 of record CAJUHL010000024.1, on the reverse strand, counting down.
CAAATGAATCACGTACATTTTGAACCAATTGGTTGTATTTAGATAACAACCATTTATCAATTTCCTCTCTTTTTTCATATGGAACTTGACACAAATCAGTATCAATACCATCGATATTAGCATACATTACAAAGAAATTATAAGTATTTTTAAGAGGATTAAAGAATTTAGAATAAACTTCTTTTAATCCATCAATATCAAATTTAAGAGGCGTCCACACAGGGGATACATAAGGCAGATAAAATCTAACTGTATCCGCACCATATTCTTCAATCGTTGTAAATGGTTCGACAATATTACCACGTGATTTAGACATCTTTTTTCCTTCCGCGTCTAATAATAAATCATTGACCAAAACATTCTTAAATGGCGAACATCCTTTGACAAAAGTAGAAATCACCATCAAGGTGTAAAACCATCCTCTGGTTTGATCAATTCCCTCACATATAAAATCAGCTGGAAATTGTGATTCCCATAATTCCTTGTTTTCAAATGGATAGTGATATTGTGCAAAAGGCATTGCTCCAGAGTCAAACCAACAATCTAACACATCAGGAATGCGGGTCATCTTTTCACCACAATTTGGACATTTCAAATGAATTTGATCAATATATGGTTTATGTAAATCAAAATTTTCACCTATTTCTTCTACAGAAAGCTCTCTTAATTCAGCAATAGAACCTACCATATGGGCATGACCACATTCGCACTTAAAGTAAGGGATTGGGCTCCCCCAATAACGACTACGTGATACATTCCAATCACGGGCATTGGCCAACCAATTGGCAAAGCGTTTTTCCCCAACATAAGCAGGATACCAGTTCACTTTAGAATTGGCTTCAACCAATTGCTTGGTCATTTCGCTCACCCTAATATAGTAACTTGGCATAGAATAGTATAAAAGTGGAGTATCACAACGCCAGCAATGTGGATATTCATGAGCTAATTTTTGCTTTTTGAACAATTTTCCAGTTTCTTTCAAATAATCCACTACTTCTTCATTGACATCATGTACAAATTTTCCAGTCCATAACCCTTCTGTATAACATCCGTCTTTACCTACTGGGTTTATATATGGCAAATCATAACGTTTCCCAACATTTGCATCATCTTCTCCAAAAGCAGGTGCGATATGAACAATACCAGTTCCATCATCCATAGTTACATAGGAATCACAAGTTACATAGAACGCTTTTCGGTCAACAGACAAAGATGGGATCAATTGTTCATACTCCTGATATTCTAAATCTTTCCCTTGATAGGTTTCTATGATTTTAACCTCTTCCCCAAGTACCTTTTCCACTAACGCTTTGGCTAAAATAAACTTTGTTCCTTTGGATTCTACCAAAGCATATTCCTCTTCTGGATTGACACAAAGAGCCACATTGGCAATTAACGTCCAAGGTGTTGTGGTCCATACCAAGAAATATACATCTTCATTCTTTTTCTTGAATGGGACATAAACAGTAATAGCTGTATCTGTCTGATAGTTTTGTGCAACTTCATGGGTTGCAAGTCCAGTCCCACAATGCGGACAATACGGTACTACTCGGGTCCCTTCATAAAACATATCTTGTTGGAACATTTGTTTTAAAATCCACCACTCGGTTTCAATATATTCATTTTTATAGGTCAAATAAGGATTTTCGACATCAAAAAATTGTCCCATTTTAGCAGTCAAGTTGGTAAATGCTGCCTCATTTTCTCTTACACTATGACGGCACTCTTCATTGAATTTTTCAATTCCCAAAGTCTCAATTTCTTTTTTAGAAGAAATTCCTAATTTTTTTTCCACATGATTTTCAATCGGTAATCCATGGGTATCCCATCCAATTTTACGGATGACTTTTTTACCATTCATTACGTGATATTTGGTAATACAATCTTTTAAGTTTTTGGCAACCATATGGTGTAATCCCGGAAAACCATTGGCAAAAGCTGGTCCATCATAAAATACAAATGTTTCGCTATTTTCATTTTTGGCAACTTGAGCATCATGCATCTGATTGATACTCCCCCAAGATTCCAAAATAGAAGTTTCTACTTGACTCACTGGTCGTTTGTCTAATTCTTTAAATTGTTTCATTTTATTTCCTCTCTTTCAAAATAAAAAGCCCATAATTTAAGGGCGAAATCAAATCCGTGGTACCACCTTAATTTATGAACCAATCATACACTTAATACTTATAACGTAAGTAATCCGTTTTTTCCTCATTATTTCAGAAAAACACATCCAGAGTGATTTGTAATCAATGATTTGTTTCGTTTGCACCTACCACGAACTCTCTTTTCCTTCTATTGATTCCCGTCTCTTTCATCTGTTTTATAATTCTACTTCATCTAATTCATTTACGACTTCTAATTGTGCTTCTACAATATCTTTTACTCTACGCTTGAATATATTGATATTTCTTCTTAACATATTCGCTTCTCGTTCCGTTTTTTCAGCTTTGAGAAGAGCTTCATTGATAATACGATTGGCATTTTTTTTGGCTTCGTCTAACACTGCGTCACTTTCCCTTTGCGCAGAAGCGCGAAGTTGTTCTGAAGTTTTTTGTGCCATCACAATTGCCTTATTGAAAGTTGCTTCCATCCGTTGATATTGTTCTGACTTTTGTTTTAAATTTTTATTATCCGCTTCTAAACTTTGTAGTTCTGAGATTTTTTGGTTTTGTTCCACAAGTTTTTGTTTTTGCTCTACTAATTTTTGATTTTGTTCTGTTAGTCTTTGATTTTGTTCTGCAATTTTTTTATCTTTTTCCTTAATCTCAGCTACCATGCCTTCTACCTGACCAATAATTTTATCCAAAAAATTATTCACTTCATCAGGGTCATAGCCACGAAGTGTTCTTGTAAATTTTTCCATATTCTTCACCTCTTGGCACTACGCCATATTGTAGCACACAATTTTTTCTATTTCAAGTATTTTACCACTCGATATTGATATCATCATTGTCATGGATATCTTTGCCTTCTGTTTCTTCTGTGATTTTTCCTTGTACATTAATATTATTTGGAGTACAAAGGAAAATCCCACCACCGATTTTTTGCAAATCCCCACCAATCGCATAAATGGTACCTGCTAAAAAATCAACGATTCTTTTGGCTTGGTCAGATGTCACCCTTTTTAAATTTACTACTACTGTATTTCTCATTTTTAAATGATCTGCAATCTGTTGTGATTCTGAATAAGCACGCGGTTCTAGTAAAATCATTTTACTCTGTCCATCATTTTCTTGTAGTGCTTCTTCTGGTTTCAAATCATAATATTCGTCACCAGATATATCGTTTGCGAAAACATCGTCATCGCCACTTAACCATTTTTTTAGTATTCCCACTTTGTATTCCTCCTCTAGCTTCTATATGATTTCATTCTATAGTTCATTTTAGCATACTTTAAAGAAAAAGAAAACATTTTTTTATTTTTAAAAGAAATTTTGTTTCTACTACATTATATGCAGAAAAAAAGAGAAATGTTTCTCTTAAAAAAGTAAGTATAATAAATTACGAATGATAAAGATGGTTGCCATCGCAAATCCAAAATCCCACAAGCTTTTGTCGTTTACTTGTATTTGGAACTGTTTCATACACACCAATAATATCACAAAGTATGAAAAATAGTTAACAGCCGAGATTACGGCATTTTTTATCGCAATCAAGAAAGGAATATCCATAAATGAAAACATGAATAATAACGATAATACGGCTTGCAATAAGTAGTTTAAAGTAAAAGCAACCACTATGGTTTGACAGATTTTCTCCAATTTAAATTCCTTTTTTTGTAAAGAACAAAATACATAAGCTCCAGCCAATAAACTACCAAAAAAAATCACCTGATGTAAGAAAAAGTCAACAATATATTTGATATAATTAATAGATCCTAATACATCAAAATTGATATGGTCACTATAGATTTTAGTAGCCTGTAATGTGTGATAAAGATAAGCAACAAAATTTCCAACAAATAAAGCAACAACAATAAATCCAAGCAAAATTCCAACCTTTTTATAATTGGCTTCTTCTTCTAACTTGTGAATAGGGTGAAACATAATTTTTTTTAATCTCTCCATATATCCTCCTAATACATTCTATGAAAATTATACTACTTTTTTCCCAAATCACAAAATATTTTCTTTTTGGTATCTTCATACAAATCTTTGACCATATGAATGATTGCATACAAACGTTCTTTTCTTTCCTTTTTAGAAGCATGGCATACATTGGTCATCACCAATATGATAATCTTTTTTTCCAAATCAATTAAATATACAGGCCCTGTATACCCACTAAAAATTACTGTATGAGAACTGGTATCAAACGGAATGGTCAGAATTTCAGAATAAGGATTTTGATATCGCATTCCTGCTAGATTATACGGTTTGACAATGGAATCTAAAAAATCATCGGGATTTTCTATTTGAGAAAGCAAATGTTGTAACAGCAAGTGGATATCACTTGTACGAATCATCGGAATAGAATGTTCCTTCGCATATGTCAAAATAGAAGTATTTAAATACGCCCCATAATCCCCATGCTTTAACATATTGTCTATTGTTGTTTGTTTCAAAAGGACTTCTTTATGATCGATAAAGCAAAGCAAAATCTGAAATAAATCCTCTGCAGTGGTAAAAATACCTGCATGTCCAACTGTAAAACCAAAGTGATGAGCAACCCTTGCTTTGGTATCATGTGGTACATTGATTATATTGTGAATCTCTTTTCCATCTATCACTTGATAATTACAGGAAGCCAGTTTATCTGATACATTCACTTCAAATTTGGTATGTTTTAAATGAAGTGGATCTATGATATCACGTATTACAATTTCCCTATATGAAATTCCATAGATTTTTTCTAACAAAACAGAAAGTATCATATAATGCACATCTACATATCGGCGGGAATTTTCCTTTACATAAGCAGAAAATAAAATGGTATAAAACTCTAGTTTACTCTTCGCATTTCCTAGATATCCATCAGTCCAGATATCAGTCGCATGCATTAATAAATCTGTTATTGTTACATTTTCTAAATGAATAAAACGCTCATCAATGTCACAAACTTTGTCATTGAAAGAACACAGGTTTCTTTCTATTGCTTTATGAATTAAAATAGCTGTAAATGTTTTGGTTAAAGAGGCAATATCAAACAAGCAATCCTCTTCCATAGGAATGAAATTAGGTTTCACTTGTGCATAGCCTTCTACTAAAGTATCGATATATATCTGGTGATTTTTTTGATAGGCAACCTTTGCGACACAGCCAGTTCCAAACTCTGGAAAATAGTGATTTAGACTTTTCATAGCTTCACATCCTACACTAATTATATTAACTTTGAAATCTCCCGTCCAGTAATTTTTATCAATTCAAGAAAAAAAAGCTTGACATTTCAAATTTTTTAAGTTAGTATAGAAAGCACCAATTCGGAAAACCGGATTGGTGCTAGTATCACACTAGCCAACCCCTTTTTATTCTTTTATGAAACTGTTCTCAGGGGGACAGTTTCTTTTTGTGTTTATAATAAATATATTTTCGTCATTGTCCCATCCCCATGAGAGGCCTCCTCTACAAATATTCAACCATTTTTTCATACAGGTGTTGTGATGTGTAATCAAATAAATATAAGAATATCCTAATTGTTTTGCATAATCCATTACTTTATTTTGTAACATTGTTCCAATTCCATAATGACGATATTCTTTTTTCACATACAAGCATGCCATCCATAGATATAGGACTAGCGCATAAATCATTGGACTATAATGCAATTACTCCCAAAAATTGATTTTGATCAGTTGCTACAAAAGTTGGTGCGATATCTGTTTTGGATATTGTCTGGCTGGTACGATTAAATTAAGCTTCCTAAAGTATCGCCTTTTTCCCCCATTCAAAGATTGAAACTGCCTTGCTTCTTCTATCTACTTTGGAACATCTTCTAAATTTTGAATGATAATTTCTTCTTATCAAAAAAAAAATAACACCAAATGGTGCTATCTATGATTGGTTAGGTTTTTTCACATTTATCAAACTGTTTTTCGGAAGACAGTTTCCCCTTTTTTCTTTCATGCCTGTTCTCATACCATAAATAAGCATTACTGTTACCTAACCTACAATCACAGTATATCATATGACAATAAAAAGAAATATCAATATTTGTCTGTATTTTGTAAATTTGACACTTGTTTACATTTTCACTTTACCTTTTGCTTTTCTCTTACCATAATTGGAAAGGGAATCTGATACTCATCAGGCCACTTTAAAATTTGAATTTCTTTTCCATATTTTTCACAATAATCCATACATACATCTTCAGACCACCACTCGCCTACCCATTTTAAATGTTCTGGTGTAGAATGATCACAGCCACAAAAAGCTAACAGTAAATTTTTATTTTCCAAGATTGCTTTATCTATCATAGGAATTGTTGCTTCACAAGGAAAAAGTCCGTAAATGGTATCGATATCTTTCATACTAGTTTGACTGGTAAACTTATCTTTTACCAATTTAGCATTACCCAATCGTTCTAAAACAAGTTCAGGGTCATAAACCGTCAATTTATGATGATTCTGCTCCAATGTTGGTAAAACAAGTTCAGCCAACCGTGGATAAAATCCAGCCCCTACCTCACAACAATTTCCATTTAAAAATGAAAACTTCTTTAGCAACTGATAAATAAATAAGTAAGGATCCACTTCAGGATATATAACTTGAAATTTAGAAAACAGTTGTCTTAATCGCAAAGGAATAGACCGAACACTAGTTTTTTCATCCCATGCCGAAAACGTCAAAAGGCCACTCACCTCTATTACATAATCCAGATGATTTTCAATAAATGGTTTCATAAATTCAATATATTCACCTGTTGAAATAACTTCTAGCATTCTGTTTTTATTAATTACTTTCATTAAAATGCCCCCTCAATAGGCATAGCATACTACATAAAATTAAAAAAAGCAACCTATTCCTAAATGGTGGCTGACTTTTCACTTAACTTTTTATAATAGACATATCTTGCTTTCGCATGTTCTAGATTTTCTTGCAACAATTGATTGGCCTTTTCTGGATTGACTTTACATAACATCTGATATCGTGTTTGCCTTTGTAAAAACTTTGGATACAACTCAAAATTTGGTTCTTTACCATCTAAATAAAATTTATTCTCATTAGGATGATAATGAAAAATCGGAAAATATCCACATTCTGTTGCGAGTCGTTCCATCGAAACACTATTTTCCATGCCGCCTTCGATGCCATGTGAAATACATGGGGTATAAGCAATTACAATCGATGGGCCCTTATAAGCCGCCGCTTCTTTGAGTATCTGAATAACATGTGTCATGTTAGCACCCAAAGAAACAGTTGCAACATAGACATGGGGATAGGCCAACAACATACGTGCCAAATCTTTTTTGGCTGTTTGTTTCCCACTGGTTGCAAAAGAAGCAATCACTCCTTTTGGACTTGCTTTTGAAGCCTGCCCACCAGTATTGGAATAAACTTGACTATCCAATACCAAAATATTAACATCATCATGGCTGGATAACACATGGTCTATTCCACCAAAACCAATATCATAAGCCCAACCATCCCCGCCAATGGTCCAAATCTTTTTAGGAAGAAAATAATCTTGATAAGGTTTTAAATCGTCTGGAAGTTCTTTTTCTTGTAATTGTTGTATCATCTCTTTACAAGCATCTACATCAGAAGCACATTCACACCAACGTTTCAAAATAGGATATGCTGTATGTTCTTTATTTTGCTCAATGATTTTTTCCATATGATGATGAATGACTTGATTACCAAGTAACATCCCATATCCATACTCTGCATTGTCTTCAAACAGAGAACTTGCCCAAGGTACATCGTAAGGGAATGATGGAACACTACCCCCATAGATAGAAGAGCATCCAGTCGCATTGGCAATTACAAGCTCGTTTGGAAATAGTTGGGTAAGCAATTTTATATATGCCGTTTCTCCACAACCTGCACAAGCTCCTGAAAAAGCAAATTTTGGTTGCTCAAATTGACTTCCAATTACTGTTGCATTTGGGAACTTCTTTTTGTTGGTAATGTGCGTACTTACATAATCAAAAATTTCTTGTTCTTGGCTTAACACTTGTTGATCTAAAGATTCCATGATGAGTGCTTTTTCTCCCTTAAATCCTGGACAAATATTCAAACAAACTCCACAACCTGTACAGTTTTGAATCGAAATTGCAACCAAATAATAGTAATCTTTTAAGTTGGGATTCATCGGTTTTATACATTTTGATTTTACAATATCTAAAGCTTGTTCATATTCCTCATGACTTAATAGAAAAGGTCGGATCACACCATGTGGACAAACAAAAGAACACTGGTTACATTGAATACAAGCACGGTTTAACCATTTTGGTACAAAGGTACTAATTCCTCTTTGCGTTCCTGCAGTTTGTTTGTAAAAAGTTCCATCTTGATTTTTTAAAAAAGCTGAAACTTTTAATTGATTTCCCTTTCTTTTTTGTATCATCTCGTATATATTAGAAGAAACATAGGGTTTTCCTTGATAATCTTGTTCCAACATAAAAGAAGTAATGGCGCCTTCTACAGCCTGCAAAGACGCTAAATTGGCACTTACAATTGTTTCTCCTTTTTTGGAAAACTTGTCTTGAATATACTGGTTCATAAATGTTTTGGCAACCTCTAAATCAATCAGACGCGAAACCATAATAATGGCCATTTCCATAATCATACTAATCTTATTTTTGAGTCCATAAGTCTGTGCGATTCGGAAAGCATCTATGGTATAAATTTGAATCTTTTTTTCCGATAAACACTTTAAATTGAAAGGAGAAATCCGCTCAATCAATTCTTCTTTCGAAAGACTGGTTTCTATCAAACAAATGCCATTTTCCTGTATATTATCAAATAATTCAAATTCAGATAAATAGCTTTCTTTGGTCACCACTACTACTTTAGGATTTTGAACATAATATGGCTTACGAATTTTATGATTGGAAAATCTTAAATGACCTACTGTAACACCACCTGATTTTTTAGAATCGTATTGAAAATAACCTTGTACATACTGATTGGTACATTCACCCATCATATGAATCAAGGATTTTCCAGCACTTACCATCCCATCACTACCATACCCATAGATTAATAAGGAATCTGTATCATCTGAAAACGCTTCTTTCGACTTTAAACTCAAATGAGTTACATCATCTTCAATCCCAATGGTAAAATTGTTTGTTGGAGAGTCAAGCATTTGATAAACAGCTTGGATTTGGTCAGGTGTTGTATTCTTACTAGAAAGACCATATCTTCCACCTACTACGGTTACTGTAGAGCCCAAAACACTAAACACATCCAAATATAAAGGTTCCCCATTGCTTCCAGCTTCTTTGGTACGATCTAGTACTGCCACTTTTTCGACCGTTTTTGGCAATACTTTCTTCAAATAAGTAGCACTAAATGGGCGATATAAATGCACTTCAATCAAGCCAACCTCTTCTGCCATACCATCAATGGTTTCTTTTATGGTATCACAAACAGATCCCATTGCAACAATTACCTTTTTCGCTCTTGCACTTCCATAATACTGAAAAGGTGCGTAATTGGTTTTTGCGACTTCATTGATTTGGTTCATATAAGAAGCAACAATATCAGGTAATGATTGATAAATGGTATTTCTAGATTCCATCATTTGAAAATAAATATCATCGTTTTGATTGGTTCCACGCGTAATAGACTGTCCCGAAAGTAATGCCCTTTTTCGAAAACGACATAATGCTTCTTGATTCAACATAGCCGCATAATCTTCCCGTTCTAATACTTCAATTTTTTGAATTTCGTGACTAGTACGAAATCCATCAAAAAAATGTAGAAAAGGAATACTGGCTTCAATTGCTGATAAATGAGCAACCGCAGATAGAAAACTGGCATCTTGTACATTAGAAGAGGCAAGCATGGCAAATCCCGTTGCCCTTGTAGCGTAAATATCTTGATGGTCCCCAAAAATACTAAGCGCATGTGTTGATAAAGACCGAGCCGCAACATGCATAACACATGGCAGCATCTCTCCTGCCATCTTATACATATTTGGAATCATCAATAATAGGCCTTGACTTGCCGTAAAAGTAGTGGCAAGTGTTCCTGCTTGTAACGCACCATGAATCAGTCCTGCTGCACCTGCTTCACTTTGCATCTCCACCACTTTCACTGTATCATGAAACAGATTTTGAATCCCTTTATGACTCCACTCATCTGTTAATTCTGCCATGGGGCTAGATGGTGTAATTGGGTAAATACCTGCTAGTTCTGTAAACAAATAAGCGGTTCTACTACAAGCTTCATTACCGTCAACTGTAATTGTTTTTTTCATATCTTCACATCCTAATATCATTATAGCATACACCCAAAAGAAAAAAGACCATTTTTGTCTTTTTCATAAAATAATTTGAATTAATAATTTTCTGCTTTTTGTTCAAAATAGCTTTGTGGATGTGCACACACTGGACATACTTTTGGAGCTTCTTCACCAAAATGAATATGACCACAATTACGACAAATCCACATTTTAGGTTGTTCACTTTTAAATACTGTTCCATCTTCCAAATTTTGTAGCAATTTACGATATCTTTCCTCATGCTCTTTTTCAATTTTGGCAACCTCGGTAAACAAGTAAGCGATATGGTCAAATCCTTCTTCTTTTGCCGTTTTTGCAAAACCATCATACATATCGGTCCATTCGTAGTTTTCATCTTCAGATGCAGCTTTTAAGTTTTCCATTGTAGTTCCAATTCCACCCAATTCTTTGAACCACATTTTAGCATGTTCTTTTTCATTATTGGCTGTTTCTTCAAAAATTGCTCTAATTTGTTCATACCCTTCTTTTTTTGCTACACTTGCAAAATAAGTATATTTATTTCTAGCCTGACTTTCTCCTGCAAATGCAGTCCATAAATTTTGTTCTGTTTTTGTTCCTTTTAATTCCATAAAATATCCTTCTTTCTATTTCATATTTATATAGTAAGTATATATTTTTTACTGTCTATTGTCAATTGAAATAACTATTTTTTCAATGGTTTTCTCTCGAAAAATCACCCATATGTCATATCCTTTAGAAAAATATTTTTATAATTATTATTCAGCAATCCATACACAATATAATGTTTCAGATAGCTCAATATCTTCTGGAGTAAACGTATTTACTATTGTTTGCGTTGTCTCATAAAAGGACTTTTTAGCATACATCATATCAGAATCAATCATTGATTGCGAAGCATAATCAATTGTAAATGGTCGAAAATCAACTTTCTCACAATATTTTAATGTTTTAAAAGAAGCTTCTGCAATTGCTTTTGCTTGATTTTCAGCATCCTGATAAGCAAGTGCTAAAATGCCTCTTCTACACTCTCTTTCGTCTTTTAATCGAAAATTTATTTGATACATTGGTGCATGATCTAATTTAGATATTTCAACCATCATATGAGCCATTAATTCTTTATGATAATCAAACTTTAATGAGGCTACTTGACTAAAAATGTACCCATCTGGGTCATATTGCCCAGTTATCTTATTATATTTTGTATCTTCTCTGATTACAAAATTTCTAGTTTTCATATCTTCTATTCTAAAATTATTTTTGAGTAATATTTCTTCTACAAACAATTGAACATTTTGGGTTCCTTCCCTCAATACTTCCTCATAGGTATATCCTTTTGCTGTAAAGTTAAGATTTAATAGCACTTCATTTGGAGTAACATATTCAAGCCCTCTCCCCTGTACAATAATTTCCATTATTTATCCTTCTTTCTATTCATTATTTTACTATCTTTTTCCTTATGTTATTATACGCTACTTTTTTTGAATTTTAAACATTCTTACATTTATAAAAATCGTATGCGTCAGGCTCTATTACCATTCATAAATTTATTTTTAATATTTTTCACTGCTAATCAGCACTTTTTACGTTCAATTGATACATATTTACGAAACGATGCATATGATTTAAATAGAGGTGATTCATTTGAATTATATTGATAAGCAATTTCAATCCCTAACAAACTACTTAAAAAATTTATCAAAAGAGGAAATTTTTGAACAAACCAAAAATACATTTTTGAGTATCAATCCCCAAATCCAATATTCAATTGAGGATTATTTTAAAAAATTCCCATATTGGGGGAAATTGAATTGCAAGGAACAAGAATATGAGCATTTTCATTTAAAGGCAGAAGCTTTGTCAACACATCTGCAAGATTTTATTTGGCTATATGAACAGTTAAAAGATTATCGTTCTAAAAAGTTATTATTGGCTATTTTAAACAACTGGTACCAATATGACTTTACAACATTAGATGGTGCTCATGAAAAAAATTATACACACTATTTTGATTTAGACTTAATCAATTGTAATGAAGAAGTCTTTGTCGATTTGGGCGCTTATATAGGAGACACCGTTTTAGACTATATACATACCTATGGAGAAAATAGCTACCAAAAAATATATGCCTATGAAATTTCTGATGATATTTTAGAATATTTGAAACAGAATACAAATGCATATGCGAATATTGAAATCCGTAACAAAGCGGTCATAGATAAAATTTCTACCATGTATTTGGGTGAAAACAGTGTAGATGCATCCGCCAATACCATAGAAGAAGTTGGTGAGAAACAAATCGCAACAACTAGCTTGGATTTGGATATTGAAGAACCAATTACGATGATTAAAATGGATATTGAAGGCAGTGAACAACGCGCATTGTTGGGCGCTAAAAATCACATTCAAAAAGAACATCCAAAATTATTGATTTCGGTTTATCACAATTTAGAAGACTTATGGAAAATCCCATCAATGATTGAAGAAATGTGTCCAAATACCTATCATTTTTATTTAAGATCGCATGGAGGAAGCATCTTTCCAACTGAAATTGTCTTACTGGCCATTCCAATCTAAAATACAACCTTTCAAGTTGTATTTTTTTAAACATTGATTCTTTGATTTTGGGTTTCTATGTGCACACGTTGGACCATACCCAAAGCAGCAATTAACGACAATGTAAATGACCCACCATAACTCAAAAAAGGCAAAGGAACTCCTGTAAGTGGCATCACACCAAATAAGCCACCTAAATTGACAACGACATGCAAAAAGATATAAATGGCAACCCCAAAGCAAATGTATCTACCACGTATTGTATTCGCACGCATCGAAAGTTTTAAAATTCGATATAAAATAATAATATAGGCAATAAATATAAGGGTAGCTTTGATAAAACCATATTCTTCTGCAATAATCGCAAACACACTATCTGTATGTGATTCTGGAATATAAGAAACCTGTTTACTATTTCCAATGCCAACACCCAATAAGCCACCATCATTAATGGCAATAAATCCATTACAAATCTGATATCCACCACTTTCATAATCAGCACAAGGATCAAAGAAATCAAAGCGACTGAGTTGTGTTTTGGTGAATAAATGTCCTGTTTTGGCAATCAATATTGAACTTGCACACAACATCAAAACAACACCCAATGCAATGGTTTTTAATTTATCCATCCGTAAAATAGGACTTGCTAAAAACATACTTACAAATAAAAGAAATAAAATGGTCATGGTCCCCAAATCCTTTTGAAAAAATACAAATATAGGAAATAAGCATCCAACCAATAAAATCATTCCAATCATATCATAATGATTTTGATTTTTAATATGCAATTTTTTATAAAACAACTCAAACAAAATTGATAAGCACATAATCATAACAGGTTTTGCAAATTCGCTTGGTTGAATCGAAAAAAAGCCAATACGAATCCAATTCAAGGAACCCTTGTTATAACTACCAAACAAGGTTAAATAAATCATCAAGCCTGTCACCCCTATAAAAGAAAGAAGGCCCCAAAACCGGTAGCGTTTGGTAGGTTCATATAGTAAAAAAAGAAACATGCATAACCCGGCAATTAGAAATAAAAATTGTTTGTAGAAAAAGCCATATAAAGAGGCATTGTATTTTAAAACAGAGGCTTGACTAGAAGCCGTTACAATATTGAGTAAGCCAAAAATAAACAACGCTGTTGTTATAAAAAACAATGGTTTATCGATATCATGAATTAAATCACGAAATTTTTTTGGCACATTCATACTCTCACCTATGATTATCATACCACAACCCAAATTGACCTTTCAATCCCAACATAAAATTTTTACAAAATTAGGACTTTTTCATTAACACATTTGTCACTCTTTAATACAATATATTAGACCTAGATAGGAGGGAACATTATGTATTATTATGGCGGATACCAAGGGTATGGCTGTGGAAACCCATGTTGTGGTGGAAGTTACCCTACTGGTGGATACGGATACGGTGCTGGATACGGTGCTGCTATCATTCTAGTTCTATTTATCTTATTAGTTATCATCATCGGAGCTAGATCTTGGGGTAACTAGTAAAAAGGAGAGAAAACTCTTCTTTTCTTTTGGATTTTAAAAATTTGCTTTCTAATTCAAATAAATTGTGATAAAATAATGAAAAATGGAGTTGATAGATATGTTTAAACCTCTAGACATATTAGATGAAAAAGATAAACGATTACGTACAGTAAGTAAAGATGCATCTTTTCCGTTAAGCAAAGAAGAAAAAAAACTGATTCAACAGATGATTGATCATCTCACATTCAGTCAAATAGAAGAAAAAGCAGAAAAATACAATTTACGTCCAGGAATGGGACTTGCATTTCCCCAACTTGGTATCAGCAAACGTATTATTGTAATTGTATATGAATACGAAGAAGGAAAATTTGACAATTATGTAGTAATTAATCCTGTCGTTGTAAGTAATTCTACTGAAATCATTGCAGCAGATGCTGGAGAAGGATGTTTGAGTGTCAATAGAGAAATAGAGGGACATGTTCCTAGATATGCACGTGTCACTGTCGAAGGTTACGATGAAAATGGTAACTTCATTCGAGTAAGGGCAAGAGAAGATTTATCCATTGCATTTCAACATGAAATTGATCACTTAAATGGAATCTTATTTTTTGATCGTATCAACAAAAAGAAACCTTTCTTTTCCGAACATGAAATTAGATTAATATAGGAGGCTACATGAAAAAAGTAATATTCCAAGTAATTTTATTGATTTTACTTGCTTGTCTTTGCTCTTTCCTTATCTATTACTATGCATAAAAGACACTTCATCAAAGTGTCTCAGAGTGTTGACAAAGGTCAATGCTCTTTTCTTTTAAAAAAAATCGTTGTATAA
>CAJUHL010000023.1 GCA_910586425.1 uncultured Bacilli bacterium | reverse complement strand
CCAGGTGGAATTGTCAGTGGAGGATGTGACATATTAGGAATGCATTCAGGAAGTGTAGATGGAACCGATAATAGTTCAGTAATATATCGAGGAATCGAAGATATATTTGGAAATGTCTTTCAATTTGTAGATGGAATCAATATCAAAGATAATCAGGCATACATCTGTTATAACAAAAATGAATATCAATCAGACAGATATGATGGATGTTATCAACCAATTGGTTATGTGAATGCAAATAGAAATGGATATATATCAAAACTAGGATATGATTCCAATCATCCACTAATTGGGTTACCAACCGAGGTCAATGGAAGTGAAAATACCTATATAACAAGTGGCTATTGGTCAAATATAGGAAATCGAATTCCCATCATGGGTGGAGCTTGGGATTTTTTGCCCCGAGCTGGACTGTGGTGTTGGAGTTTGAATGAGGATTTATCTTATGCGCATACCAACATTGGTGCACGTCTTTTAAAAATCAGCTAGTGGAAGAATTATAAAGTAGTAAATGACTTGCAAAAAAAGCATAAATTTGCTACAATGAAATAGAAAAAGAATCATAGTATAGTTTACAAGTAGAAAAATGAATATTTGCGAATTGTAAACGGGGGGGGGGTAATACCCTCTTTTTAGTGGTTGAATGAAAAAAGAATAGGAGATGTAGAAATGAAAGAAAAAGGATTTGCGACGAGTGCGATACTCTATACTATATTATTATTGTTTTTAGTACTTATGGTTGGGATACTCAATAATTTACAAAATAAAAAAACGCTATTAGATGCATTAAAAAAAGATACCATATATGCTTTGGAAAAAGATACCCTAGTAGATGCGATTTTAGAACAAGTTGGCATAATCAATAGTAAGATTACTGAAATTGAGAATCAAATCACAAAATTACAAATGGAAAAAGAAAATATTCCAAAAGAGGCAGTAGAATTACTGAAAATAACAACTGAACCAGATAAACAATTTGCACCTTATTCATTATCTGATAGTGCAGAAAACTATTCTAAAATAATTGTTCGTTATAATTTAACCTATTATGAAGGCTGGGGTGTTCAACCAATCGATTATGTGATTGATGTAAAAGCTATGGGATTATTAGGGAAAATCTATTATTTCAGAAATACCTATTATTATGATGAAACTTGGAATTTTTCTTTATGGGGAAACATAACAGATAACAAATTTGTCCTTGCATATCATACTCGTGTAGGTGCAAAATTTGAAAATATAACAGTATATGGTATTAAATAAAAAAATTGCCAAAACAAACTTTTGGTAGTAAAATAGTAATAAGTTAGGAGTGATGCTATGTTAAAAGTAGATAGTGTAACCAAATATTATGGTGATTTTTTAGCAGTAGATCATTTATCCTTTGAAGTAAAACCAGGAGAAATATTTGGTTTACTAGGAATAAATGGTGCGGGAAAGACTACCACCTTTCGTATGATTATGGGACTTCTGGACGCAACAGAAGGAAGTATTACACTAGATGGAAAAAAGATTGATTATGATACAACAGACCAAATCGGCTTTTTGACAGAAGAAAGAAGTTTATTAACCAAATTGACAGTCAAAGAACAATGTCTTTATTATGGTGTTTTGAAGGGAATCAAAGAAAGTGAAGTCATCAAAAGAATGGATGCACTTTTAACTGAATTTGGAATTTCTGAATATCGCGAAAAAAAAATCAAAGAACTTTCCAAAGGAAACCAACAAAAAATTCAATTTATTACTGCCATTTTAAATGAACCGAAGTTACTCATTTTAGATGAACCATTTTCTGGATTGGATCCTTTTAATGTTGAGTTATTCAAACAAAAAATTATAGAAATGGCGTCCAAAGGAAGTATGATAATTTTCTCATCACATCGTATGGAACATGTCGAATTATTTTGTAAGAAATTAGTCATTTTATTAAAGGGAAAACCTGTCATTGAAGGCTATTTACAAGACATCAAAGAACAGTACCGAAAAAAGAATATTTTTATAAAGGGAAATATTCAAAAAGAAGAATTGGCTCAAATCAAAGGTGTTGTTTCTGTTGAAGAGTATGGGGATGCATTAGAAGTAAAAATTGAAAATAATGATATGGTTTCTAATGTATTTGATGTGGTAAAAAAGAAAAAAGATATCACAAAGTTTGTGGTAGAAGAACCTTCTTTAAACGAGATTTTTGTAGCGAAAGTAGGTGAATCTTTTGAAAACTAAATTAAAATTTTTAACAACTATGAGTTTAAAAAGAAAAATAAAAACAAAATGGTTTTTAATTGCTAATATATTACTTGCAATTGTCATCGCAGGAATTATTAACATTGATACCATTATTACTTTCTTTGGTGGTGATTTTGATAAAATAGCGAAAGTATATGTAATTGACGAAACCAAAGAATCATTTGCCATTTTAAAAGAACAAATTCAATTGAATAGTATCAACTTTAGTGGGGGAGAAGAATCTTCTTATGATGTGATATTGAGTGAAACCAAAGAAGAAAATGCTATGAAATTAATTGAAGAAGACAAAAAAGCTTATGTCTTTATTATCAAACCAAATGAACAAACGGTTTTAGATGTTACATTGGTAACTGATGGGTATATTGATACCATTGACTTCCAATTACTTTCATCTGCTGTAAACAATACCAAAACGATGCTTGCCATTCAAAAAAGCAATTTAACAGAAGAAGAAATCAACAAACTTTATGCATCGGTTGAAATCAAACGCCTTTACCGGGATGAATCGAAAAAAACAGAAGATGAAAATATGGAAATGGTGATGACAACAGTCTTTCCAGTGATTATTTTACCATTTTTCATGTTAACTCTTTTCCTAGTACAAATGATTGGAGCAGAAGTAAATGATGAAAAAACAACAAGAGGAATGGAAATCATCATTTCCAATGTATCTCCTAAAATACACTTTTTTTCCAAAGTAATATCTGGAAATCTCTTTGTGATATGCCAAGGAATTTTATTGATAATATATGGAGCAGTTGGTTTACTCATTCGCCACTTACTTGGAAATGGTGGAATTACAAGTATTCTTGGCGGCGAAGTAGGTAAAGTGATGAGTAATGTTATGGGTACAGAATTTTTATCTAAATTACTTTATATTATTCCAATTGCCCTTGTATTAATGTTATTGACCTTTTTGGCTTACTCACTTCTTGCTGGAATATTGGCTTCTATGACTACCAATACTGAAGATTTTCAACAATTACAAACACCAATTGTTGTGATTTCTTTAGTAGGATACTATTTGGCTATGATGGCTGGAGTATTTGATGGAGCTTTGTTTATTCGCATACTATCTTATGTGCCATTGATTTCCGCCATTTTATCCCCAACACTACTTGTGTTAGGTCAAATTAGTGTGATTGATGTTGCATTGTCAATTATATTTATGATAATTGGAAATTTCTTATTGATTAAATATGGGTTAAAAATTTATAAGGTTGGGATTTTAAATTATTCCTCAAAAGATTTATGGAAGAAAATGTTTAAAGCCTTAAAGTCTTAAAACTGCATTTTGCAGTTTTTATGTTAAAAAATTAAGGAGGATTTATGGCAATGGCTGATTTACAAATTTTACAGGAGAAAATAAAAGAATTGATAAAAGAGTTTCAAATAATATTTGATAATGAAAACTATAAAAGTGGGATGTTTTTTGGTTATGTTTTTAATGAAATTGTTAATTTTCCAACAGAAGATGTGTTAAGCGCGATTCAAGAAAAATCAATAGAATTAGAGAAACTTCAGGAAGAAGCCAAAAAAAGAAAAGTACTTCAAATACTTGTAGAAGGTATTTTCAAATCAAGGGAAATTTGGCAGAACAAATATAAAGAGGAAAAACATGCATATATAGTGCAATGTGCAACAAATCTTGAGCCAGATGAAGTTTTAAAGGCAAAATCGTTAGAACAAATTCGAGCTATTTGTTTAGATGCTATCTTTTGCCGCCACTTAAATGCCACTCTTTGTTGCCACCTTTTGGGGTGTGAGAATCGGCTTATAAACGGTGAGCCACAGCAGGTTTTACCAGCTGAGCTTGAACAATATGAAAGAGTAAAAAAATTATTGCTAGAGATGAAATAAAAAATATGTTTGTTCATTGAAGAATAAGTATAACTTATCATCAATAATTACTTTGTGTGGGCCTCTATGCGATACTCGTGTGTTCCACGGTTCATAAGCAACCCTTGTTTTTAGTTTCTTTTCAGTAATTATCTAATCTATGAAGTTTTTTGATTTTGGGTTGAATGCCCTTTGTTTCATCAAGTATTTATGGTGGGTAATACCATATTGCTTGCTACAACAATTATACTTACTAAAAGATAACAAAAAGAACAATATTTGTGATTGATTAAAAAAAACTACATGTTTATTTTCCAAAAAATTGACAAAAACCTATAATACTGCTATGCTATAAAACAAAAAAGGAGGATTTACATGAATCAAGAAAAACAAAAATTAATGGAACATTATGCTAACATTTCTTTCAATAAAGAAGCCATTACAATAGAAGAGATATCAACCATGACCCTTGATTTTTCCCAAAATGGTAAAATCAAAATAGCAGTTTATCTAACAAAACTATACGCAACTATGAAAATGCTAGAAAAAGAGCAATTAAAAGATGCTCTTTCTGAACCAGAAGTGGCTCATGTCTACCATAAAATAGAAAAATGTATTCCGAAGCATCTGGTTCGGAAATACGTTATGGCAAAAGCAAGAGAAGTAGAAAAAATGGCAATCGATATGATTTCTATGTATTCTGAAAAATCATTTAATAAAATTTTGATAAATTTGATTTTTGATATGTGCAGTGAAAAATATGAAAGCGTATATACTAACACTAAAAAATTAATGGATTTGCTTTCTAGTGACGTAAAAAAAGAAGAAATGATAAGAAATCTTGAAAATGCGAAAGCAAAATTAGAAGTGATAAAGTGTATGTCTAAAAATCGTGATTACATCACAAAATTAGATGCTATGATATCTAATTTAAATATTGCATTGGAAAAAGAAGAATATCGAGAAATGATTCAAGAGACTTTCCATGCGAATACTCAATTTATAAAAACTACAAGATCTCATATGATGGGAAAGTTCATCATAAAATAAAGATTAGAATCAAAAGAGGAACGGTAATTGTCGTTCCCTTTTTCATAAAATGGAGTTTTTTTCATATACTGGAATAGGTGATATTCATGCAGATAATAAAGAATTTGCGAGGTTATTTATTAGAGGATGAATTTCAAATTCGTATATTAGATGGCAAAGTAAATGTAGTCAATTATGATAGTATTGGCCATTTTGATTCTAATAAAGTAATTTTGAAATACCAATCCAGCTCTGCAATCATAACAGGAGATCACCTTGTTGTTTCTAAATTACTGACAGATGAAATATTAATAACAGGTAATATCAAAAATATAGAACTTAGGTGATTTCATGAAAAATGCATTTTCTGAATATTTTGGTAGTAAAGTGCGTGTTTGTGTCAAAGGAAAAAATGTCGAACGGTTTTTAAAAAGACTTGCCGATCGAAAAATTGAGCTTTATGAAATTGAATATATAAAATATGACGAAGTAAACATCGTCATTCAAAAAAAAGTATATGAAAAAGTAGAAGAAATCAAAACGATATATGAGCTATCTATTCAACAAGTTTATGGAATAGAACGACTCAAACAAATCCTATTTCAAAATAAGTACATGATACTTGCTTTTTGTGTTGGAATCATCCTATTATTTTGCCTAACACATACAACCTTTGAAGTAGAAGTCATTCATAATAGTAAGGCCATGAGAACCTTGTTGCAAGAAGAACTTGCCAAAAATGGAATTGACAAATGGAAACCCATTAAATCTTACCTAGAAATTCAGACCATTAAAACAAAAATTTTGGAGAAATATAAAGATAAAATTGAATGGTTAGAAATTGAAAATGTAGGAACAAAATATATTGTTCGTGTCGAAGAACGTATGATAACTGATGAAAAAGAAACGTATCCCATACAAGATATTGTAGCTAAAAAACCAGCCATCTTGCTTCGTATTGAAGGAGAAGCTGGGGAAATTGTAAAAAATATAAATGATTATGTGAAAGCAGGAGATGTAGTCATTAGTGGAAACATTAATTTAAATGAAGAGATAAAACAACAAGTCTCTGCAAGAGGAAAAATATATGGAGAAGTATGGTATAAATCTACAGTAGAATATCCATTATCATATTATGAGGAAAAAGAAACAGGAAGAAAACACAACGTATATACCTATCATTTTTTAAATAAAAGAATTGAACTTTTTAATTTTCATCCTTTTAAAAATAAAAAAATAGAAGCCAAAACCATTTGGAAAAGCAATCTCTTTCCCTTTTCTCTATCTTATGAAAAACAAAAAGAGGTAACTGTAATTGATGAGACTTATAACAAAGAACAGGCCATTCAAAAAGCAACAGAATTGGCTACTAAAAAAATAGAGGATCAACTATCTGAAAAAGAGGAAATAATTCGCGTTCAACAATTGAAAGTAGAAGAAAATGAGCGTACAATAGTAGTAGAGTTGTTTTTTGCGGTATTAGAAGATATTACAGATATCAAACCAATAGAACCAATTGTCATAGAATAGGTTGTGATACAATGTTTGATGTAACTATTTATAATATTCTTAAAAACATTTGGCCTATGATTTTCATTTTTACTGTTATTTTATCTTCTATACGAATTGTATATTTGATGAAAAATAATGAACCATTTGTTTTATACCAAGAACTGATAAAACTTGGGTTTGTGATTTATGTGATGTGCTTGTTCCATGTGGTTACTTTCCAAGATGTCAGTTGGTCTAGTTCTAATTTTATTCCTTTCAAGGAAATGTTTCGTTACCGTATGTTTAGTACGATGTTTTTTCGTAATGTGGTGGGGAATTTATTGATGTTTTTACCATATGGCTTTTTCGTTTCTTATTTTTTAAAGCTAGATAAAAAACGAACTGCTTTTCTTTTAAGCCTGATTGTATCTTGCACAATAGAATCCACACAACTGATGATTGGTCGTGTTTTTGATGTAGATGATATTATGCTCAATATACTGGGCGGGCTATGTGGATATTATATATATCGTTTTCTTCATTTTATCAAAGACCGTCTCCCTCTTTTTTTGAAAACCGAAATATTTTATAATGTAATTGCGATTCTTGTTGTTTTTCTCATTTTAGGGTATTTGTATCAATTATTGGAAGTAGGTGTAATATAGTGTTTCAAATTTTTAATGAAGTAAATCAAACGATAACAGAAATACAATGCATACAAGAAGTATTAGAACGTGCGATTCAAAATCAGAAGTTAGACAATGTAGAATTTAATGTGATTTTGGTGGACAACCCTTATATCCATAAGCTCAATAAAGAATATCGTAATATTGATAGAGAAACAGATGTCATTACGTTCGCATTAGAAGATACCAAAGATATTACATACGAAAATTATCGCTTACTAGGAGATATTTATATTTCCGTAGATAAAGCAAAAGAACAAGCAACGATATATGGACATAGTTTAAAAAGAGAACTTTGCTTTTTAGCAGTACATGGCTTTTTGCATTTATTAGGATATGACCATATGAATGAAGAGGATGAAAAAGTGATGTTTGGATTACAGGAGGTTATTTTGAATGAAGCAGGAATTACGCAATAAAGGGGAAGGCAATTTTTTCATCCGCTATATCAAAAGCTTTTTCCATGCTTTGAACGGAATTGGGTATGCCTTTCGATATGAACATAATATGTATATTATTTTTCTGGCAATGATTATCGTAACAGGAGCAGGCTTTTCCTTTCAAATTTCCCAGATAGAATGGCTATTTTGTATTATCGCAATGGGACTTGTAACGGCAGTAGAATTAATCAATTCAGCAATTGAAGCAGTATGTGATCGAGTTACATTAAAGTCTGATCCTTTAATCAAAATTGCCAAAGATACCGCATCAGGTGCCTCTTTGGTATTGAGTATAACAGCCGCTTTGATTGGTATCCTGATTTTTTTCCCAAAGGTGATGGAATTATTTTCCTAAATATGATATTTAAAAATGCGAAAATAAATGATAATATATAGATACAAAATAATAAAAGGAGGTTATCAAATGAAAGAAAGACTAGAACAATTAATTCAAAATGCATCTACTCCTTATTACCATTTTCCCGTTGCTTGTATTGTAGAATGCAAAGATGGAAATACGTTTGATGGGGTCAATGTAGAAACTTCATCACAGGGGTCTGGCGTATGTGCAGAGAGAGTGGCATTATTTTCTGCAATCGCCCATGGGTATCACAAAGGGGATTTTAAAACACTATATTTATACAATACAACAGAACAAACTATTTTTCCCTGTTTTATTTGTAGACAAGCCTTGATGGATTATTGTGATTTGAATACGAAAATTGTTTCTTATAATACAAGTGGGGAAGTGGCAGAAGTTCTTGTCAGTGACTTATGTCCTTATCCATTTGATGAAGGGGATTTGAAATGAAAAGTGGCTTTGTTAGTTTGGTGGGCCGACCCAATGTAGGGAAATCTACTTTACTCAATCAAATCATTGGTAAAAAAGTAGCCATTACATCCAATAAACCACAAACAACTAGAAATATCATACAAGGAATTTACAATGAGCCTGATATTCAAATCGTATTTGTCGATACCCCAGGGATTCATAAACCATCTCATAAACTGGGAAATTACTTAAATAAACAAGCCTATTATAGTATTGAGGATGTGGATGTTATTTTATTTTTAGCCGATGTGAGCGCTTATATAGGAAAGGGAGACCAATACATCATTGATAAATTGAAAGAAACAAACAAACCAGTTATTTTAGTTCTCAATAAAATTGATTGTATTTCTAAACATTCCTTACTTGAAAAAATAAATACCTATAAAGATTTGTATCCATTTCAGGAGATTGTTCCTGTATCTGCTTTAAAAAACAATAACACCAATACTTTAATTTCAGTACTCAAAAATTATTTGCCGGATTCTATTCCTTATTATGAAGAAAATCAAATTACCAATAAACCACTAACATTTACCATCGCAGAAATTGTGAGGGAAAAAGTATTTGAACTAACAGAACAAGAAGTTCCCCATTCTTTGACTTGTGTGGTAGAAGCAATCGAAAAAGGAAAGAACAGTTACCATATTCATGTTGCTATTATAGTTGACCGAGATTCTTTAAAAAAAATTGTGATTGGAACAAAAGGAAGTAAAATCAAAAAAATAGGAATTCGTGCCAGAAAAGAATTAGAAGAATTGTTAGAAAAAAAAGTGTATTTAGAAACTTATGTGAAAACCATTCCTAAATGGAGAGATCAGGAAAAATATTTATTAGAATTTGGTTTTCATGATTTTGAATAGGAGAAAGTTATGATAAGTCAAGAAAAATTATGTTGCATGTTACAAAGTGAGAGACGAAAAAATAAAGCAGAAAAGTATTGTCAGAGGAAAATTTATGAGATATATATGCTTGCTTGGAACTATACGCCATCTTTGGCACAGTCCAATTCTAGCCACCAATTAAAACAACTACAAGAACAACTAAAAAGTAATAAAAACTGGTTTTTGTCATATTTGATACTCCATGATTGGAATCGTGTGGAAGAAGATATTTATATTAAGCAAAGAATCATTTGTACCATGGCAATTTATTTGGCATATGATAAATCACTTCACCCACTTGAACAACTGCATATTCAGAAGTATTATATCAAAAATATGACTACTATCGATAAATCGCCATTTACAGAAATTGCCCAACTATCTTATTTACAAAATAGCCTTTACGAAAATGGTAAAACCAGCTATGTGAAAAAATAATGCTTATTTTGTAGAATTGTTTTTTGTATAAAATAAAGAAAAAATCACTATGATAAAATAGGAAGGTGAATTTATGCAAAAACAACTACTATGGGATTTATTTGAAAATACAGGAAAAATAGAATACTATATAAAATATAAAGAACTACAAAAGCAAGAAAAGAAAATATAAATTGAACAAAGAGGTTGCGTTATGTTAGAAAAAATAGAAGGCATTATCATTGGAGTAAGAGCGTACAGTGAAACAAGCAAAATTATTTCTATTTTAACCAAAGAATATGGAATTTTGAGTTGTATTGCCAAAGGTTCACGCACGTTAAAAAGTGAATTAAGAAGTGTAACAGACAAAATGACCTATGGTCTTTTTCATATGCATTATAAGGAAAATAAATTGTCAACTTTAGTCAGTGTCGACGTCATGGATTCTTTTCGAAATATCAAAACAGATATTGTGAAAATTAGTTATGCTAGTTTTGTTTTAGAACTATCTGAACAAGTTATGAAGCAAAACCAAAATGAAGAAATTTACAATTTATTGATCTCGACATTAAAAAAAATAGAGGCAGGGTTTGATCCTTTTGTTCTAACCAATATCTTGGAACTGAAATATCTAGAGTATCTAGGTGTCATGCCTATAATAGACGCTTGTAGTGTATGTGGGAAAAAAACTTCTATCGCAACGCTTTCTAGTGATCGAGGCGGGTATGTCTGCAATCAGTGTTTGACTGGGGAAAAAATAGTTAGTGAAAAAACCATTAAATTAATACGTATGTTTTATTATGTTGCAATTGATAAAATCTCTACTTTAGAAATTAACGAATCTGTTAAAAAAGAAATCAATACCTTTTTAGAAAATTATTATGATCGATATACAGGAATTTATTTAAAAAGCAAGTTTTTTTTACAAAATTTGAATCGCATTTAGATAGGAGTTTATATGAAAAATTATATATATTTAATATGTCCCTTTACTACATTAGTTCTTTGTCAAATCATTAAATTTTTGATTGAAACCATCCAAACAAAAAAATGCAATTGGTCTAGATTATTCAATGGAAGTGGCGGTATGCCAAGTAGTCATACTACCTTTTCTTCATCCGTTACCATGTTAATTGGTTATACCATTGGCTTTGATAGTCCTATATTTGCAGTTGCCTTAATTTTTATGCTCATCATTGCTTATGATTCCATGGGGTTAAGGCTGGAAAGTGAAAAACAAGCGCAAGCCATTAATATGATGTTTGAAAAATTTGAAAAAGGAAAATGGAAAACAGGATATCATAAATTAAAAGAAGAAATAGGGCATCAACCGTTAGAGGTATTGGTAGGATTATTATTGGGGACTACTTCTGCTTTTCTTTTTTTCCATTTGTTTTTTTAAAAATATGTTCAAATAATAAAAATTATGTTAAAATAAATAATAGGTGATGATATGCAAGCGTTCATACAACAAGTTAAAATGAATTTGAATCAAAATCAAATATTAACAGAAGAGGTAAAAGAACAAATTTTTATGGTAATACAAGAAATGCATCAAAAAATGCAAGCTTTAGGTGTTTCATTACCAGAAGATTTATTATTAGAAAGAATCAAAAACGTATCCATTGAAATCGGAAATAAATTTTTAAACAAAGAAGCGTATCAGTACAATGCAGAAGCAAATAAGTTGACATTTTCGGTAGACAATATTGAAAAAGAGAATCAAGCAAATGTAGTATGTCAGGCGTTATTCGCACTTGCTTATATTCAGGACTCTAAAAAACCTGAAAAAGGAATTGATGGAAAAGAATTTTTTGCAATTACCAAAGGAGCTTTTGAAATATTTGCAAATAATATTGTGCCCAATAATGGAGAAAAAGGTAGTTATGAAGATGAGCAAATTATTATAAATTTAGTCAACGATGTAACAGATGGAAAATTATTAGATGGCATTTTGCAGGCGGATAGTGAAAAAATAAGAGAAACAATTGAAAAATATAATCTTTCTACTTCCAATCATTATGCCAATTACAATCTTATTGCTCGCAAATCTGGTTGCCTTAATAGCCAACTGGGAGAAATTCAAAAACAATTGATTGATCATTTTTTTGAAAAATCCCCAGTGGAAATCAAAAAACAACTGCATACAATAGAATCTCACTTGGCTACCACTCCCGAGATGATGTCAAACCCAAGTCAATATAGAGATTTGCCACAAATAAATCATTTTTTTAGAAAGAAAAAGGAAGAATGTTTTAATCTAGATAAAGGTATTCCAGTGTCATCGAAACCGATACCAGAACCAACACCAGCTGATTTTTATGGTATTTATTTAGGAAGTGGAAAATCGTATTAGAATTCAAAAAAGAAATTTTAGTTTTCTTTTTTTTGCACACAATATAGATAGATGTTGCTCTTTCATAAAAATAATGATATTATGTATGAGGTAAACAACAATCATTTTTAAGGAAGTGTAACTATGATTGAAATCCAAACGGATTCTAGAAAAATAAAACAAGGCGATACTTTTGTTGCCGTAAGATGTGAAGTAAATGATGGACATCAGTATATTGAGCAAGCAATCAAGGCTGGCGCAACCAAAGTAGTGGTGGAACAAGCTGGCGAATATGGTGTAGAAACGATTGTGGTAGAAGATACAAGAAAATATTTGAATGCATATTTAAAGGAACACTATGGCCAATATATTGAACAGATGCGTTTAATTGGAGTAACAGGAACCAATGGAAAAACGACAACTGCTATGTTATTACATGATGCGCTGAACTTATTAGGAGAAAAAACGGCATATATGGGAACAGTTGGATTTTATATTCGTAAAAAAATATGCAATTTACCCAACACAACAGTCGATATATGCGATATGTATGACCTTTTTATGCAAGCATATGAAGCCGGTTGTAAAAATATTGTAATGGAAATGAGTAGTCATGGTTTAGAAAACGAGCGCTGTGAAACTTTGCAATTTGATTATGCAATATTCACCAATTTGACACAAGATCATTTAGATGAGCATGGTACTATGGAAAATTATGCCCTAGCAAAACAAAAATTATTCAAACGAGTAAAATCAACAGGTTTTGCATTTGTCAATCAGGACGATGACTACCGAGATTACTTTTATTTGAAGGAAAATTCCAATATTACTTTTGGATTTGGTGAAGCCGATTACCAAGTTATTTCTGATACAATGTCTAGTTCAGGTACAGAATTTACGTACCAAGTCAAGCAAAAAAAATATAAAATTCATACAATATTGTTAGGAAGATATAATATTTATAATATCCTTGGTGTTATCGCAATATTACATCAAATGCAAATAGCGCCTTCTACTATTTCCGATCTGGTTGCGAAATTAAAACCACCAGTTGGAAGAATGGATACCATACTTTATCAAAATAACAGTATTATCATTGATTATGCCCATACCCCAGATGCCTTTGCCAACTTATTTCATACCATGAAGGAATTTCAAAAAGGCAATATTTATACAGTATTTGGTTGTACAGGCGATCGAGATCGTAACAAACGTTCTATTATGACAAAGATGGTTGCAGAAATATCGAAATATTTCATTATTACCAATGATGATCCACATTTTGAACAAACAACCCAAATTGTAAATGATATGATTACAGGATTAGAATATGATAATTATGAAGTTTGTTTGGATCGTAAACTTGCCATTCGAAAAGGAATTGATTTATTAGAAAAGAATGACATACTTTTGATTCTAGGAAAAGGTCATGAAGAGTTTATGATAATAGGAAAAGAACGCATTCCTTTTAATGATAAAAAAGAAGTATTGGCATATTTAGAGGAAAAATAAAATAGAAAGTATTTTTATCACAGCTATAGTGAAGTTGTGATATACTAGTTTTGGAGTGTGATAATATGTTGGTTTTAGCAAAAGCAATGCTTGCACTTATGATAGGGTTTATCTTGGCCATTGTATGTGGATTGCTACTGATTCCTTTTCTTAAAAAAAGAAAAGTAGGACAGAGTGTGAGTATCTTTTTAAAAGAAAAACATAAAGAAAAAGATGGGATTCCAACTATGGGTGGATTTATATTTATCATTCCTACGATTGTAGCGATTGGCCTTCTTTTATGGATGAATAAAATTGAGTGGAGCGAAAATTTAGGCATTATATTGTTAGTTTTTACAGCATATGGCCTTTTAGGATTCATTGATGACTATCTAATTATTCGCAGAAAAAACAATATAGGGCTTACAGAAGTTCAAAAATTATTCGGACAACTCATTATCGCTATTTTATTCTTTTATATATTTATGAAAAGTGGACATAACCCTGGACTCAATATTCATACACTAGGAATTGAAATTCATATGGGTTGGTTATATGGCTTATTTTTACTATTCATATTGGTTGCTAGTAGTAATGCTGTTAACATTGCAGATGGATTAGATGGACTTGCGGGAGGACTTTCCTTGATTGTTTTTTTAGCAATGGGTTTGATTGCATGGAATTCTAGTTGGGTATCTGGATATGAGAGTATCGCCGTATTTTGTTTTATTTTAGTGGGTTCTTTATTGGGGTTTCTATTTTATAATACGCATCCTGCTAAAATTTTTATGGGAGATACAGGCTCATTGTCACTTGGAGCAACAATGGCGAGTGTAGCTGTATTAACCAATCACGAGTTAACTTTTATTATCATTGCTGGGGTATTTATCATAGAAACACTTGTTTGTATCATTCAAACAATATCTATGGTATATTGTAATAAAAAAATATTCTTAATGACTCCCTTACACCATCATTTTGAAAAATTGGGTTGGGAAGAACGTGATATCGTAAAAATGTTTTGGGTATTTGGCTTGATACTTGCTATGTGTGGTGTATTATTTGCTGTATGGATTTAATCTTGTAACCAAGATTTTTTTCTTGCAATTAAGATGCTAACATGGTATATTAGTAGCCATGTAGAAAAGGGGAATTTATTATGTTTATTGATAAAGAAAGAGAATTGGAGCGCTTAAAAGAAGAAATTTTGAAATTGCAACAAAAACATATGCAAGAACAAATAAAAAGAGATAATCAAATAATAAGAAAATACATTCGAACATCATCTAATGATATAGAAAAGCGTTTTGTGCAAATGGAGGAAAAAAATAAACAAGAAATAACACAACCTTTAATCTGTTCCAAACAATTGCGGAATGTAGATCATAGTTTCATCGATTTTATATGGAACAAAAATAAAGTAATTTGTAGGACATTATACCTTCTTCTATGCGTTGCCATGATAAAAGAAGGATATGATCAATTCTTTTTTGATACGACGATAGATTCTGAAGAAATTGTTAATAAATTATACGAAACATTAGAAGAAAATGAAACGATAAAACCAGAATATTTAGCCGCCATAGAACCATTGAGAGACTATTTTGAGGATAGTGAGGATATCGACTTTTTGGATTTTAATCAAAAATTGGCAACATTGGAATTGGTAGAATCTGAAGAATTAAATCGATATCGAATTGATGATTTTCTGTATCATGTAAGGGCACAATATATTATGTCAGATAATCGAATCATTTTCTACATAAATGAAGGAGAACCTATTCGAGATTTTCCCCATGAATTTGTTCATGTAACAGGTCATTTCTTTGATTATCCTTGGTTGAGTGAGGGAATTACTGAACTTGTAGCGAGTGAATATTGTTTCAATGGAAAAGAAACATTCTACCTCAATGGTGTAAAGTGTGCTCGCATTTTATGTGAATTAGTATCTCCTGAAATTGTTCGAGAATCATTTCAAAAGGGAGATTCACGAATCATAATAGAGAAATTGACTTCTCTTTTTGGGGATGAAATAATTGCTAAATTTTTCTTGAATGAAATGGAACAAATAAGCAATTTAGATCAAAAATTGGATGTAGATAGAGTGAAACGATTACGCTTATTTATCTTTCAACTGATGATGACTAGTGATTCATTCGATGAAAATGAAAAATGGAAAGCTAGTGTGATTGGTGACTACTTTGCTTCAATGTATGACTTGTCTGCAATCAATTATAATATCCCACTCTATTTTAATGTACAAACTGATAAAATGAAACGAGAAACAGAAATGGATTGGTCTAAAAAATTAAAACAAAACCCCAATATACAGTTACAGTCAAAGGAACAATAAAAATGGAAGATAAAAAGAAAAAATATCAGGCACTTCGTTTTGGATTATGCTATGGTGTTTATGGAATACTAGGAAGTATGGCATTAAGTTTTGCTGTGAAAGAATCATTGGAACATGTAGACTATAGAATTGTACATTTATTGCATTTATATCGAAATGAAACGTTTTTCTGTACTACAACTGATAAGAATGCGATTGTAGATAAGATAATAGAAGCGATGGAAGATAATAAAAGAATAACAGAAGAAGAATTAGAGGTATTATTACAACTAAAAGAGTTGATGCTAGAATGCCCAGAATTGGATTATATAGAGAGCTATCAACGTTTTCGCACATTGAAAGTAACAGAATCTCCCAAGGTGATTCAAATGGAAAATGGCAGCATGATTGCAGCAGATTATTCATACTGGGATAATGAATGTACCCTATATCCCAATGCGGGTGGAAGTGTCAAAGATTTAACCCATGAAGGAGGGCATTTGCTTCTTGGACGTCTATCCGATTATCCTTACTTGAGTGAAGGGATTGTAGAATTGATTATCGCTGAATATTGTAGAAAAGGACTTCCAAAAGGATATTGGGCCAATGTTTACTATGCACGTATCTTATGTGAACTAATTCCTCCTAATGTTTTAATTCAAGCATGTCAAAAAGATGATTCTACTCTCATTTTAGATGCGCTAACAGCGGTAAGTGAAAATGAAAAGATGGCTAAAGTGTTACTAGATACAATAGAAGCCTATTGTAAAAAGGATTTTAGTGAATTCCCAACTGAAAATGATAAAATGCAATGTCAACAGGTTGTACTCTCATTTGCTTCAGAGGTAAAAAATATGAAATGGATTTCTAAAGAAAGAATCCAAGAATATTTAGATCAAATTGTTTTTCTGCATTTAGATGATGATACCAAAATAACATTCTATTATAATCAAAAAATGATGAATTCTGATTTAACAGTTTCGAAAAAATACATCAAAATGTAAAAATGGAATTGGAAGTTACGCTAAAATCAGATATAATGTATTCTAGGTGATAAAATTGGAAATATTAAATCAGCTAAAGATTGTACCAAATCAAATTGAAATATACGAAACCGCTTTTACACATACTTCATTTGCAAACGAAGAAGGACAATTGAGCTATGAACGTTTGGAATATTTAGGCGATGCCGTATTGGAACTTGTAATCAGTGAATATTTATACCTAAATACAAGTTATGAAGAAGGAATGATGACCAAATTACGTGCACATTATGTATGTGAAACTGCACTTTATGAATATTCTATTCGTTTGGGTCTCAATGAATATCTCAAATTAGGACATGGCGAAGAGCAAACAGGGGGGAAATATCGTAAGGCAATTGTTGCAGATATTTTTGAATCATTTATTGGGGCTCTATTTTTAGACCAAGGAATGGAAGTAGCCAAACAGTTTATATATGATACTGTCATTCCATGCATTGAAAATCAAGAATTTGACTTTTTTAGTGATTATAAATCACAATTACAAGAATTGGTTCAAACCGATCAAAGAAGCTTGGTATACCATATTATAAATGAAGAGGGACCATCCCATAACAAAATCTTCACCGCAAATGTAGAAATTGATGGAATTGTTTATGGAACTGGAGTTGCACATAGTAAAAAAGAAGCAGAACAAGAAGCTGCTAAAGACGCATTGGAAAAAAGTGTGAAATGAAAGAAGTAATTTAAAAATCTACACGTTTATTTTGTGTAGATTTTTTTTTGAATCAGTTCTGTTGACCTGTTATATATGATTTTGAATGGTTTCAAGTATCTTTTTTTGGAAGTCTTCATCACTATGATTCCATACAATTTCAAATAATACACCTAGTCCTGGTAAAACTACTTCATCTTTTGATTCGATAGAAGTAACGATAGAATCCCTAATTTCAGTTTGATCAGAATCCTTAAAATTATTACAAATATGTTCACGAATTTTAATATCCATATAATCCTCCTCACTTGTAGTTTGTAAAAAAATAACATATTTATACAAATTCATCAAAAATTATTTCTTTTTACAAAGAAAAAAGGTATAATAAAAACAGAGTAGGAGGAATTAAAATGGTATGGATAATAATTGCAGTAGTTGTAGTATTGCTAATACTATATGTAGTAGGAACCTATAATGCACTGATTCAGTTGCGAAATAGGGTCAAAGACCAATGGGCACAAATTGAGGTATTGCTTAAAAGAAGAGCAGACTTAATTCCAAATTTGGTAGAAACAGTAAAAGGATATGCAAGCCATGAAAAAACAACATTAGAAGGTGTAATTGAAGCAAGAAATAAAGCCATTTCTGCAACAACAACACAAGAAGAAATGAAAGCAAATGGAGAACTTTCACAGGCGTTAAGTCGTTTACTTGCGCTTACAGAAGCATATCCAGATTTAAAAGCCAATACTAATTTTACAGAATTACAAAATAGTTTAAAGGAAACAGAAGATAAAATATCATTTGGAAGACAATTTTATAACGATAGTGTTTTAAAATACAAAGATAAATTAGAAATGTTTCCATCAAACATAATTGCTAGCATATTTGGTTTCAAACCAGAACTATTCTTTGAAGCAAGTGAAGCAGATAGAGAAGTTCCAAAAGTTCAATTTTAGGCTTACATCAGTAAGCTTTTTTTGAAAAGGGAGTGTACAATGAAAAAAATTTTACAAACAATAATTGTAGCAATATTATTATGTGTTCCAATTGGTGTATATGCCAAAGAAGGAATTTCCAATTATTTCATCGATTTGACTGTTGAAGAAAATGGGGATGTAACAGTTGAAGAATTATTTGTTTTAGAAGGTAAAGAGTATAATGGCTATGAACGTATCATTGATTATATTGGGGCATCTTCCCCTTTTGATGGTAGTTTAGAATCCTTTGCTGGTAGTGGAATATATAATGGAGATTCTTTAGAAATTAAAGAAGTAAAAAGTATTGCAGTATCTTCTCATCCCACTTTTTCTGACTTAAAAAAGGAAGGAACAAAATTTCATCCAACCAATTTTGCTTCCAATGGTGAATTTGGAAAATATATACTAAAAAATACGGATAATGGAAAGTCCATTCGTATTTATAATCATTCTTCAAAACAACAAAAGGGATTTTATATTAAATATGTAATTACCAATATGGCAGTTGTACATAATGACATCGCTGAAGTGGGATTCAATTTATTTTCTGATAAACAATTTGAAGCAATTGATAATATTGAAATGCGTATTCATACCAGAGGAAACGATACAGAAATAAGAGCATGGGGCCATGGTGTTTTATGGGGGGAAACTTCTAATATT
This sequence comes from uncultured Bacilli bacterium, assembly GCA_910586425.1. The sequence continues at coordinate 3,832 of CAJUHL010000023.1, read as the reverse complement.
AGCAAAGAAGAAGTTCATTTAAATATAAAAGATTTAGATGCCAGACAAGCTGTAGATATCCGTTTTGTATTTGGTAAATCTGTTGTCCCTTATAGTATGAAAAAAAGTAATGTCGATGGACTATCCTCTATTTTAGAAATAGAAGCCCAAAAAGCAGAAGAAGCCAATGCAATAAGAGAACAAGTAAGAAGAAGAGAAAAAATAAATAAATCTGTTGGAAATTTCTTTTCTGGATGTGGAATTATTTGGGGGATTGGACTTATTTTGGTTGTTCTTCACATTTATCATAAGTATGATAAAGAGTATAAAAATACGTTACCTTCTAAATATTATCGAGAATTTCCAGATACCTATGGACCTGAAATTTTAGGGTATTTATTACACAAACAAATATCTCCTGATGATTTATCAGCATCTATATTGTATTTGATTTACAAAAAGGCCATCTCATTTGAATCATTACCTAAAAATGACTATCGATTGGTCAATTTACATGCACCAGATATAACCGAAACAGAACAAAAATTACTAGATTGGTTATTTGATAATCAAGAAGAAACGACATTATCTAACCTTAAAAAACAAGCCAAAATTTCTTATGAAGATTTTTTAAATCGATATGAAGCTTGGAAGATTAAGGCAACAAAGCAAGGAAAAAGCTATCAATTTTTTGAAGATTCTAATCGTAGCAAAATAGGCGCATTTATATATAGCTTAATCGGTTTGTTTCTCGCTACAATATTATTTCGTTTTGAACATATTTTACTTGCTATGTTACTAATGTGTAGTGCAGGTTGTTCCATCATTTATTTCGCAACTTATCAAAAAAGAACCAAAGCAGGTAGTGAAGCTTATTATAAATGGATGGGCCTTAAAAATTTTATGAATGATTTTGGTAATTTTAAAGAAAAAGAACTTCCTGAAATTGTATTATGGGAAAAATATTTAGTATATGCAGTAAGTTTAGGATGTGCCAAAAAGTTAGCCAAAACAATGGAAATCAAAATGAACGAAATGAATATAGATGGGCAAGCATTGGATGAGACACTATTAGATTTTTCTCGTATGAACGTATGGTTCTCTTTCAATCGTGTATTGACAGGGACGATAACTTCTGCTGTTGGAACTGCTCATACAAGCCATATTTCAAATAGTAAAAATTCTTCATCTGGTGGTTTTGGTGGAGGATTTTCCGGCGGAGGTGGATCCTTTGGTGGAGGTGGAGGAGGCAGCCGCTTCTAACCGGTATCAATTCTATCAAAAGTGTTAAACTATAATTGAGGTGAAAAAATGGAATTTCATAAAAATCAATTTTATAAAAAAGAAATCCCCAAATTAGCAGGCAATAAAGTATTGCCAAATCGTAGTCCTTTCGAGATTTCGAAACAATTTTTACATAAAAGTAAAAATAATCTAATGGAAGACAAAATGGAAGACAAACCAATGACACCAGAGCGTAGATTCGAACAACAAAAAAACCAGAACCATTTTATGAATCAAACGCCTTTCCAAAAGTAATAGCATTCTCTTTTTATATATGTTATAATAAATAAAGTAAAAGAATAAATGGTGGTGATATTGTGGAAACAAATGAACAGTCTAAAACAAATATCGAAGAAAAAATGAAGCAAGACTCACTTGATCGTGATCGTATTATGGCAGAGGTAAATCGTAATTTAGATAGCCACAGTCGTAGAATTGTAGAATATGATCAAAAGGCAAAGACACTAGATTTGTTAGAAGTAAAATATAATAGCCTAGAGCGAGAGAGTAAAGAAGTAATTGCCGCAATGCAAAAAAAAATAGAGGCACTTACAGAAGAAAATGCCAATTTGGAAAATGAAGTAATGATATTAAGACGAACCGTTTTGAATTTTAAAAGTAAAACAACAGGTCTCCGTTCGGTTGTAGAACTAATGATCAATGACTTTGGAATAGATCAAGTTGTGCTTGCAACAGGACTGGATAAAGATAAATTAAAAGATTATTTACAAAATTAATTATTTTCAGATTTGATAAGAATCATAGTATAGTTTACAAGTGAAAAAAGAATATTTGCGAATTGTAATGAGGCAGAATAAAGGATATACCCAAAATCTATAAAAAGTGAAAAAATAAATAGATTCAAAAAAGTTCTTACAAGAACCTTATAAATTCTAACTGAAATAATAATTATTGAGAAATTGGAACCCCCAAATATAGTAAAGGGGTTCTTTTTGCAAGTGCAAAAAGTATTGATGATGCAAATATAGGGAATATAAAGCCTTATTTTTTTAATGAATTTATTATTTTGTGATGGACCCCATATCTTGTTTGATGTAAAATATATACAAAATTCAAACAAATTCAGTCACAGTTGTGGACAAAAATTAATAGAATATTAACGAGTGGCCGCAAATGATAATCTATATAATTCAATCATAATTACAGTAATATACTTTTTCAGATAAGTACTTTTATTATGCCATAACTAATGATATATTAGTGAATCTGTGGTATAATAGATATATCAAAAAACAAGAGATAAGTGAGTGATTTTAATGAACAGTGATAAAGAGCAAATGGAAAAGGAAATACAAGAAAAAATAAAAAAAGTTGATGGTGCAATGGCCCAAGAGGGAATGCCATTAACGAAAGAAATAAAACAAAAACTTTATAATTGTATAACTGGGAAGTCAACAACTGAAATAGAACGAAATAAGGTATTAGAAAAATACAGGAGAATCTATGGATAATAAATACAAATATACTTATGAAAAAACTGCTGATTACTGTTATAAAGATACTGACATTTTAATAAATAAACTTAATATTACGAGCGATGAGGATTTATTTAATGCTGAAAGGGAGCTTGTATCTTTAAGAACTTATGAATTAAATGAAAAACCATTAAAAGGAAATTTTGATTTTAAGTATTTAAAAGATATTCATAAATATTTGTTTCAGGATGTTTATAGATGGGCAGGGGATATAAGAAATTGTAATATTGCTAAACAAGATTTATTTTGCTTAACAGAGCATATAGAATCATTTGGTACTGATCTATTTAATAAATTAAAAAAAGAAAAATACTTTGTAAATTATGATAATGAAACAACATTAGATAAATTAGTGGAATTATTTGCAGATATTAATGCCTTACACCCTTTTCGTGAAGGCAATGGTAGAAGCCAAAGAGTATTTATAGAATCTCTTGCTAAAATAAATGGTATATACCTTGATTTAACAAATGTATCTAAAATGGATATGATTGTTGCAAGTCATAAAAGTATCAATGGTAATTATAAAAAGTTAAGAGATATGTTTCAAGAAAATAGTGGCATTTTAAGCGAAGAAGAAAGATTAGAATATATAAATGTTTATTGTTCTTACGAATTAAAACACATGTTAGAAAGTTAATAAAATGTAAGGAGCAATTAAAACGAGATTAAAAGTGTTAGAAGACAATAATATCTTTATTGATGAATTTTATTTGGGAGGAATACCCACTATTAATGATTTTGAACCAAGATATTCTATCGATAAAATAATATTGAAGGAAAAAGAATTGGTAATATATTAAAAGATAATTCTGTAATAGGTTTATAAAAGTAATAAACAACTTGCAAAAGAAAAACAAATTTGTTACAATGAAATAGAAAAAGAATCATAGTATAGTTTACAAGTAGAAAAATGAATATTTGCAAATTGTAAACGGGGGGGGGTAAGCCCTCTTTTTAGTGGTTGAATGAAGAAAGAAAAATGGGTATAATAATAAAAAAGAATAGGAGATGTAGAAATGAAACAAAAAGGATTTACATTGATTGAATTACTCGCAGTCATAGTAATATTA
>CAJUHL010000022.1 GCA_910586425.1 uncultured Bacilli bacterium | reverse complement strand
TCATTCAACCACTAAAAAGAGGGTATTACCCCCCCCCCGTTTACAATTCGCAAACATTCATTTTTCTACTTGTAAACTATACTATGATTCTTTTTCATTGTAATCTTTTCTTCACGTTTTCATCCTACATAGAAAGATTGTACTTCAATCGTTCCATTTACTTTTTGCCTACAACCACAAAGCCTGTAAACTCAATTTGAGCAGTCTGATCTCCTGTCATATTAGCATACCACCCAGTTATGTCTAATGTCCCATCTTCATGATAACTTCCTCTCATATAAGTAAATGCATTAATTCTACTGGTCGAGTCATGATTCAGTATATTAGATGGTGTTACTACTACGTTTGAAGAAATTATTTCAGAATATTTGGCTAATCCTCCCTTACTAAAGCTATATTCACCACTTTTTGCAACTCGCATATGACCGTTTATAAGATATATATCGGTATTTTCAGAAGAGGTCAACAATTGGAATGAAATACAACTATATTCATTTACGCCTGTTCCTTGAACTGTATCCCATAATATGCACCTTTGATTTTTAAGTGATGGAAATAGATTGTTGTTTAAATGGGAAATAGCACCCGTAATAGTTCCATCTCCTATATTACTAATGTCTGTTGTTCCTATCTGTGTTTCAAACTGGTTAATTTTACTATTTATGATTGCTATTTGGTTTAAAATGCCATCTAATACTGTATCTTTTTCTAATGCATTTACAGTATCCGCTTTTAGCCCATCCAATATTGATTTTTTATTTTGTAAATTATTGAGTATCCCAACCATAAGTACTAAAAATAATAATAATATAGTATAGAGTATCGCACTCGTCGCAAATCCTTTTTTCATTGTTATATTCCCCTTTTCTATAAGTAAAATATGCCTTTGTCATTGAATGATTTTCCTACTACTTAATAGTCTACTGTAGTTATCATATCAAAAAAAGTTTTTTTTGGCAATCACTTTTAAAATTAATATATTAAAAAGGAAGCCCATTAGGATTCCAAAATTTATATTATCATGGTTAATTCTACTTAATTAGCTTTAATAAAACGGGAAGTTTCTGAAGGCCACCTTCCAGAAGATTCACCAGTTAAGGCAAAATACCATAATCCACCTTCTTCATCCAACCACTAAAAGATGGCTTACCCCCGTTTACAATGCACAAATATCCTTTTTTCTACTTGTAAACTATACTATGATTTTTTTCATAGTAATATTTTAAATCTCATTTAACAACAATATTGACCAATTTTTTAGGTACTGTAATCACCTTTACAATATCCTTACCCTCAATATGGCTTTTTACATTTGGAATATCTTTTGCAAGTATTTCCATCTCTTCTTTGCTAGTATTAGTCGATACTTCAATCTTTCCTCTTACTTTTCCATTGACTTGTACAATCATTTCATATGTATCTTCTACTGTTTTAGATTCTTCGTAAGTTGGCCATACAGATATCGCTATGGTATCATTATGTCCCAAAAAGGTATGCCAAATTTCTTCTGTTATATGTGGACAGACAGGATTTAAAAGCTGAATGAATCCTTCAGCATATTCCTTTGAAATCTTATCTTCTTTGTATACAGCATTGATAAAAATCATCATCTGACTAATTGCTGTATTAAAATTTAAAGTTTCATAATCAGTGGTTACTTTCTTCACCGTTTGATGATAAATTTTTTCTAATTCAGGTGTAGAGGTTTCTATCATTTTTCCTTCTTCAAAAACACGATAAACCCTATCCAAAAATTTTTTAGAGCCATCTAAACCTGTCTGACTCCAAGGCTTATCTGCTTGAAGTGGTCCCATAAACATCTCGTATAAACGGAGGGCATCTGCCCCATGACTTTCTACGACATCTGTTGGATTTACTACATATTCAGGATATCGTTTTCCCATTTTAATTCCGTTCGCACCTAAAATCATTCCTTGATGTACCAATTTTTGAAATGGTTCCCTGACTGGAACGATCCCTTTATCATACAAATATTCATTCCAAAATCTAGAATATAATAAATGTCCAACAGCATGTTCTGGGCCACCTACATATAAATCGACTGGTAACCAATGTTTTAAAAGTTCTGGGTCTGCAATTTGATTTTCATTCTCTGGATCAATATATCTTAAGAAATACCAGCTAGAAGCAGCACTTCCTGGCATAGTAGAGGTTTCCCTTATTCCTTTGATTCCATCTATTTCAACTTGTTTCCAATCTTCGGCATTCTCTAATGGTGCTGCCCCATTTCTGCCCTTATAGTCATCCATTTTTGGTAAAATAAGAGGCAATTGTGAATCCTCTAATACAAGGTCTGTTCCATCTTCCATATGTATAATGGGAACAGGTTCTCCCCAATAACGCTGACGCGCAAAAATCCATTCTCTTAACCGATAATTAATTTGTTTTTTTCCAACATGATGTTCTTCTAACCAAGCAATCATAGTTGAAATCGCATCTTCTTTATTGAGACCATTTAAGAATTCAGAATGGATATGAATTCCATCCCCTACCATTGCACATCCCGATTGAATATATTCCAATATTTTTAAATGCAATGCATCTTTTATCTCTTGTTCAACCGTTTCTAAAGATACCCATTCAACATCAAATGCTTCATCCGCATCTAAATTTTGGTTTTCTTTATGATGGGTCTTTAATTCAAACAAGAAACCTGTACATTCGATTTGAAAATATTTGTCCTTGTTATATGCATAATAATGATGTCTGACTTTAAATGTTTCTTTTACAAGCTCAATATCGGTATATCCTGTTTCTTCTTTGATTTCGCGAATGGCACATTCCTTTGGTGTTTCTCCCTCTTGAATGGAACCACCAATGAATAATCGTCCTCCATTTTGATGCCAATTAATGGTTAAATATTGATTTTTTTCCTTGTCATATACCACTGCAACAATGCTATTTTTTTTGCATTCATTTTCTTTTGCCTCTCCAGTTTCCTCTTCTAGTACTTGGATAATTGGAAGATTGAATTTTTGGGCAAATTCATAGTCTCTTTCATCATGTGCTGGAACAGCCATAATAGCGCCTGTTCCATAAGTCGCAAGTACATAATCAGATATCCAAATTGGAATTTCTTCATTCGTAACAGGATTAATGGCATAGGCACCTGTAAATACACCCGTTTTTTCTTTGTTCAGTTCTGTTCGTTCTAATTCCGATTTGGTCGCACACACTTTCTTGTATGATTCTACTACTGCTTTTTGCTCTTTCGTGGTAATATCGTCTACAATTAAATGTTCTGGGGCTAAAACACAGTAAGTTGCACCAAATAGAGTATCGCATCTTGTTGTAAAAACAGTAAAGCTTTGATTTGTGTTCGCCACTTTAAAGTCGACCAAAGCACCTTCTGATTTACCAATCCAATTTCTTTGAATTTCTTTAGTCGATTCTGGCCAGTCCAATTCTTCTAAATGATTCAATAATTTTTCAGCATATGCTGGAATATCCATTACCCATTGTTTCATGTTTTTACGAACCACTGGATATCCCCCACGTTCACTTTTCCCATCAATGACTTCATCATTGGATAAAACTGTTCCAAGTTCCTCACACCAATTTACAGGCATATCAACATATTTTGCATATCCATCTAGATAAAGTTGTTTAAAAATCCATTGTGTCCACTTATAATAAGAAGGATCTGTAGTTGCGATTTCTCTTTTCCAATCATAAGCAAATCCTAAAGATTTTAGCTGCTTTTTAAATGTTTGAATATTTTCATTGGTAAACTGTTCTGGATGATTTCCTGTTGTAATTGCATATTGTTCAGCAGGTAAACCAAAGGCATCCCATCCCATTGGATGCAGCACATTATACCCCTGCATTTTTTTCATACGAGTTATAATATCTGTTGCCGTATATCCCTCTGGATGTCCTGCATGAAGTCCTACACCTGATGGATAAGGAAACATATCTAACGCGTAATATTTGGGTCTAGAAAAATCCCATACATCTGTTTGAAAGGTTTGATTTTCCTCCCAAAATTTTTGCCATTTTTGTTCTTTTTCTTTAAAATTATACATCATTCTTCTTCCTTTCTTTTTTGCTTCATTTGCATTATTTTTCCAATTATGTGGTATACCAATAACTGAAATGGAATTAAAATAGCAGTGGCAAGTAGCATTTTAAATAACAGATTCGCTGTAATACTAATAGCACACAAAGTTGCAGTAATAATCATCGCATTGGCAAAGGCAATGACATGCGCAAGCACTTTTATAGGAATTGTATTCATATCTAAATGATACACATTCTCTAGATATTTGACATATGTATTATTCTTAAATTTTTCCAATTTCTTTTTTCGAATAATTACAAATAGTACATAGCTAAAGTATAGAGTGAAAAAAACAATTCCATAAAATATAACATCTCTCATAATCCACCTCGTTACACAAAAAAGCATTATGGGTTAAGGACGGTTTTGACCGCGGTACCACCTTAATTCATAATACTTTATGCTCTCTTATATTTAACGCATATTTACGCCTTTCGGAACTCCAAAGCAAGTTCATTTTGAATTACCCAAAGTTTTCACCCACCACTTTGTCTCTACAATGATTTTTCAAAATTACTACTCTTTTTCTTCGTTTTTACTATTATTAGTATAGTATAAATTAATTGCAATTGCAACTCATTTTATATCGAAATTGTATATTTTTTACTGCTAAATTTGACATAGAAACCAGTGTTATTCCAACATACCCACTTTGAAGCACTATCCATTTACCCACAGAATTTCCAATAAGCCTTGATAAATAGTTCCTTTAAAACCCTTTATAGCGCATCTTTTCTTAAACTGTTTATATTCCATTGGATTTTTTTAATACTATTTTTGTAATACTGATCTCTTTTTTTCTTTTATCGCATCTGAAGTACAGTGAAAAGATATTATTATACCTCTTTGATATAATCCAATAATTTTAGAAATAACTTAATATATTTTTTTTCTAATTTTTTATTATTTAATTTACGAATACCAATGCGTTTCTTTTTAATTGACTGATTGCTAAACATAACTGCATCTATCATGCTTTTCATCTTGGTTTCAATTGGCAAATCAGAAATAATGGACTCAATGTCATCGTTGATGATACGTACTGCATCTATTTCAATATCTCGTCCTTTACAGTTTAAAGTCAATTGTCCTAAAGTTGACACATGGTTGACTTCTACAATAAAATTCGTATCTTCGATATAAGAATTGGCCTCGATTTTTTGATCATTAAAATATACAATCACATCTTCTGCTTCTTTGGTATTACGGAATACAAATTTATAATCACGATATTCTGGCACGATTCCTGTTTTTCCTTCAATTGGGCGCATAATGACTGTATAATTATTTGGCATGTAATTATAATCTATATTGGTAATTAGATAGTATTGTTTCTGATACAATTCACTTACACCATCATCTTCATATAGATTATAAGAATTACTTCTACCAGGAAAAATTTGAATTTCCATTTTCTCTGGTGGAGTCGTATCATTGATGTTTTCATGATCTCCTAATACAATGATAGAACCAGCTTTGGCAAATACTGGATAATCTTCATCCTTAAAGAATGAAAGATATTTTTTTCCACCAGGAAATTTTTTTCCTGTCACATAATCGTACCATACGCCTGATGGTAAAAAGAATTTGTGGATGACACGATTCATAATCATTTCCTTTTTGTTGATTATAGGACAAACAAATAATTCACTTCCAAAATAATATCCATTACGATAATTAACATCATCATACATTTCTGGAAATTTATAATAAATAGGTGTAATCAATGGCGTGCCAAATTTATGATACTTATACGCTTCAGTATAAATATAAGGAAGCAGACGATGACGTAGATTCATATAATCTTTGACAATTTTATACGTTTTATAATCCCAACGCCACGGTTCTCTTTTATAGTATTTGCCATCTTCACTACCTAGCTTGAAAATAGGACTAAATACACCCAGTTGAACATATCGAATATACAATTCACTATCTTCTACCCCATTATAGTACCCACCAATATCATGACTCCAATAACTAATACCGATATTTGTGGCATTTCCATTATAAAAAGGTATCATTCTTAAGGTATCCCAACTGACCACACTCTTACCTGAATATAAAATAGGATAGCGATGTGGTGCAACCATAGCATTTCTAGTACAAATCATAGCTCTTCTTTTATAATCCCTTTGCATATCACGATAATGGTAATGATTTAACACCCATAATTCCATTGGGTTGGCTGGTATTTCATCTATAAAATAGAAATCAACTCCCATTTCATCTAATGGATGAATACATAATTTTAAATATAAATCTAAAGTTTCTGGATCTAACACATGAAAAGGGATGATTCCATTTTTATCTGGTTGAATATATTCTTTTATTTTTTCATATTTTTCTTCATAAGGAAGAAAACCATGTAATGGTTGTACATTCAAACCCAAACGAACCCCATTATGATGTAAAAAGTCAATTGTTGTTGCAGGATTGGGAAAATAATGATTGTTCCATGTAAACCCAGATTTATGATTTTTTCCATTATATTCTTGTAAATGCCATGATGGATTTAACATAACCACGGATAAAGGAATCCCTTTGTCTTTGAATTTGGAAATGAGATCTGCTAATGTAACATCATTGTAAGTTGCTTCTTTTCCCCACCAGTTACCCAAAGCATAACGGGGCAATAAAGCAGGCTGGCCTGTGAGTGCAAAATAATCTTGTAAACAATAGCTAAAATCTTTTAAATACAAAAATAAGTAAAGATCAATTCCCTTGATACTTCTTTCTTCTAGTAATCCATTTTCTGTGAAAACCATATGTTCAGCGTCATCAATCGTCGCAAAGCCATCCGTTGAATATAATCCTTTTTTTAACTTCATTTTTTTATCATAAGCATCGAAAGACATCCCTGATGCCCCATAATTTCGAACTTCTGGATGATTATAGTACCAAATACGATCTGAATTTAATAAATCTACCCTTAAATTAGACATCGCATTTAATCTTCCCCCATCAAATGGTTTTTCCTTCACGTAACGAAGATGAAAATACTTTGTTGTAATTTCTAAAACACGTTCTGTTTCTTTTTTGGTAAATGAAACAGGAGCCATATTACGGTACCAAATCAAAGTAGATGGTCGATCTTCAAATAACCCTTCTTTGTTATATTCCATGCGAATCACGCGTTCGCTTAAAATTGTAAATCGATAATATTTCCCTTGAATTACATTTTCTGAATTCGCCTTGGCAAGTGTATTATCAAATACAAACTGCGTCCCTAGATTGTACACACAGACCACCCCTTTTCTTATAAATCTTCAATTTTCATAAAATTGGTATGTTTCACTTCTTTGAATGGATATCCTCCAGTAATAATGATTCGTTCTCCTAATTGAGCATTTGTAATTGCTTTTGCACTCGTTTTAGCCCGCTCCATCATTTCATCAAAAGTTTTGATTGGTTTGATTGTTTCTGGATAAATTCCATAATAAATAGTCAAATTTCTTACCGTCTTTTCATCAGGGCTAATGGCAAGAATAGGACAGGAAGGATGAAAGCGACTAATCTTTCTGGCAGTATAGCCACTCATAGTTGGAGTAACAATCGCATTGACTTTGAGTCTACCTGCACATTCTACTACACTATATGCGATAGATCCTGTTGTATCCTGTTTTTCTGTGCGCATCGCTTTATCCAACAATTCATAATAATTGACATCTTCTTCGGCTGTTTCAATAATTTTACTCATAATATCTACTGTTTGAATTGGATATTTTCCAATGGTTGTTTCACCTGATAACATAACTGCATCCACACCATCTGTAACAGCGCTCGCTACATCAGATACTTCTGCACGTGTTGGACGGGCCGCATTCTCCATAGATGCCATCATTTCTGTTGCTACAATACTGACTTTACCAGTGCGATGACACTTATTGATGATGGTTCTTTGAATTCCTGGAACACGTTCGAATGGAAGATCTACACCCAAATCACCACGAGCAATCATGACCCCATCACTGATATCAATGATTTCATCAATCGCATCAACTGCTCTTTCATTTTCAATTTTGGGAATAATGGCAATATGATCATTTCCTAAATTAATCAGTACATCATTTACCTCTAATACATCTTCGGCACTGGAAACATGGGTAAGCGCTAAAAAATCTACATCCATTTCATGGGCAAAAGCAATGTCCTCTTTGTCTTCTTCACTTAAAAAAGGTAAATTTAATCTAATGCCAATGACATTCATTCCTTTATTGTCTTCTATAAAACCACCTGTTACAACTTCACATAACAAATAATCAATTCCTTTATCTAATATGGTAAGTTCAATCAAACCATCGTTTATTTTAATGGTATCATTTACTTTTACATCATGAATCAATCTGGGATAGGAAACAGAAAATTTAGTAGAATCTCCTAAAATTGAATTCATGTAAATACGAATTTTATCACCATTATTTAAATAAGCACTTCCACTTTCAAATTTTCCAACTGTAACGTCTGGTCCTTTGGTATCTAACATAATAGAAACATGAGTGTGTAGCGTTTCGTTTAAGTTTCTAATTTTGGTAATAACATCTTTACAAAAATCATGACTGGCATGGGTTAAATTAATACGAGCTACATTCATGCCACTCATTATTAGTCCTTTTAAGATTTCTTCTTCCTTACTTGCTGGTCCAATAGTTGTGATAATTTTCGTCTTTTTCATACTCTCACCTATTATTGATTATATCAATTTTTTAGAAGAATAAAAAGGTTTTTTTTATTTTTTAATGTTTGGATTTTTTGAATCCCACTTTTTTCCCATCTAATAAAGAAGCTGTGTCAATTACCTCATATCCATATTTTTCTTTTAAGGAATCCAAAGTACGTTCTAATTTTACATCTCGGTCTCTTTTTTCCACTGTTTCAAATAAAGATACTTGGTGCATACTATTGGAGGTGAAATGATCCAACCGAATTCCAACCAAGCGAATGGGTTCCCCTTTCCACATTTCATCTAGTAGCAATTTAGCGGTTTCAAAAATTTCTTTGGTAAGATTGGTGGCATTTTTTAATTTTTTTTGATGAGAATAACTTTTAAAATATTGGTCTTTTAATTGTACGCAAATGACATATGTATATTTATCTTGCCGTCTTAACTCCAAGGCAACATTGTTTGAAAGGGATTCTAATACCTGATAAAGTTCTACTTTGGTGGAAACATCTTTTTCCAGTGTAGTAGAATTACTGATTCCTTTGTTTTCTTCCTTGGTACAAATAACCTCACTTTCATCAATTCCATTTGCCATTTCAATCAATTTCATAGATTGATTTTTAAAATATGGATATAGGCGTTCTGGTTGTTCACAAGCAAGATCACCAATGGTCACAATCCCTAATTTTTTTAATTTTTCACTGCTTTTTTTCCCTACTCCAAATAAATCTGAAATAGGCAATGGATGCATTTTAGTTTGTATTTCTGTTTCAAATAAAGTGTGAATCTGATTGGGTTTACTGAAATCAGAAGCCATTTTAGCACAAAGCTTATTATTGGCAATTCCAATATTGACTGTAAACCCTAGGTTTGTTTGTATTTCTTGTTTGATTTTTTGAGCAAATAAATCTGGCTCCCCATATAAATTTTGTACTTTTCCATAATCTAAAAAACATTCATCAATCGAAAATACTTCAATATCACAAGTGTATTGGCTTAACAACTCAAATAGTTTTTTTGAAATCTCTTGGTACCAACAATAATTGGGAGGAAATGTACGTAAAGCTGGGCACTTTTTTCTTGCACTGTATAATGTTTCACCTGTTTGAATCCCCATTTTTTTGGCAAGAGGACTTTTGGCCAAAACAACACCTCTTCTTGTTTTTTCGTCTCCACCAATCACAGCATAACTTTCCCTAATATCATATCCAAAGCCTTTTTTTAATAAATCTACTGCACTCCATGATAGAAAGGCATTATTCACATCAATATGCATGATAATTCGTTCCATAGCATCACCTTTATCATATTCAATTTAATTTATTGTAACACAAACAGTTGTTCGTAGTAAAGATTTCATCAAAAAAAGTTGCTTATTTTCTGCAACTATTTTTTTCTCACTTCTGCGATTACAGGATAATGATCAGTTGTTGTTATGATATCCCCATTATCACATACTTTAAAATTTTGTAATGTCATCATTAAACCTCTTATATATAATAATTTTTCTTGATTCGTCCAATCAATCTCCCAATATTTCTATTTTTCTTACAACCAGCTGATACTTGTCAAATCGTTTTTCTACATGTCCTGTTATTTCAGCAACACTACCAGTTGGTATTTCTGCATAATTCTGATATACATTGGGAAATATAACAGCATCTATACTCCCACTTTCATCACTGCAATCTAAAAAACACATTGGATTTCCATTTTTGGTATCAATCTGCTTCCATGCATCAATGACTACAATGGCAGTTATATTTTGATCAAAATAGTTCTCAATATTTTTTAAAAGAATTGGATTCTTTTTTTGCAGCCTAAATTCTGTTACGGGATGATTACTCAAATAAAGGCCAAACGTATCCAGCTCCCTTTGCATCAATTCTTTTTTACTATATTCTTCTACTAACTCAATTTCTGGTTTTAATGCATACTCTTCATCTAAGTCTTTAATCAATTCCCCATAATTTAAAATCAAATCCAAACTTTGATCTAATGTTCTTTGATTCAAACCAAAATGAGAAAAACAACCTGCTGCAATCAAACGCTGTAACACTTTTTTACTCACAATTTTCCGATTGGTTCTTTTTACAAAATCATAAATATCCTGAAATGGTTCATCCTTTCTTGAATTCATAATAGATTCTACAACCGCAATTCCCAAATCCTTAATATTCGTAAGCGGATAACGAATACCCTTTTCTTCTACCTGATAATCTTTACCGCTTAAATTGATATCGGGCGCAAGAATAGAAATATGATTTAATTTACACTCCTCTATATATATTTTTGTATCTACACTACTTCCTATGACAGAGGTAAGTAAACTTTTCATAAAAGATGCGGGATAATATGCCTTTAAATACGCCATTTTATAAGCAATCATTGCATAAGCAACAGAGTGGGAACGATTAAACCCATAAGAAGCAAATTTTAAAATCAAATCATAAACATTCTCACTCATTTCTTTTTCATAACCTCGAGAAATGGCATTTTGGATAAATTTTTCTTTTTCATTTTTTAAAATGTCTTCTTTTTTCTTACTCATGGCTCGTCTTAAAACGTCAGCCTCTCCATATGAATAACCAGCAAGAATGCTCGCTACTTGCATAATTTGTTCCTGGTAAATCAAAATACCATAAGTCGGTTTTAAAACGGGGATTAAATCAGGATGAAAATAATCGATTTTTTCTTTACCTTGCTTTCTTCTAATATAATGATCAATGTTATTCATGGGCCCTGGTCGATATAATGCCAAAGCAGCAAAAATATCTTCAAATGAACTTGGCCTAAATTTCCGTAAAAAATTCATCATTCCATCCGATTCAAATTGAAAAATACCTGTTGTATTCACTGTGGTAAATATATCAATGGCTTTGGAATCTAAAAGTGGAATAGAATCAAACGTAAGATGCCCTCCATTTTGGTTAATTTCATCTATAATGGTTTGAATAGAAGTCAATGTTTTAAGTGCTAAAAAATCCATTTTGAGTAATCCCAATTCTTCTAAATATTCCATAGAATAACCTGTCAAATAAAATGTATCATGTTTTTCTAATGGGATGATTTCATCCAAATCGCGGTTACACATAATAATACCCGCTGCATGAATAGAAGTATGACGTTTGAGTCCCTCTAATTTAGAAGCAATTTGATATAGTTTTTGCAATTCTATATGTTCCTGAAATTGCCCTTTTAATTTTTGACTTTCATTATAATTTTCTTTCAATGTCTTTTTGGGATCTAGCAATTTGCAAATACGATCAATCTGGCCAAGTGGTAATTCCATAACTCTTCCTACATCTCGGATAATTTGCTTGGCGCCAAGTGTTCCAAAGGTAATAATACCCGCCACTTTCTTTTCCCCATACTTTTTTCTACAATAAGCAGTTATTTCTTCACGTTTATCATAAGCAAAATCAATATCAATATCTGGCATTGTAATCCGTTCTGGGTTCAGAAAACGTTCAAATAGTAATTGATAGGAAAGAGGATCAATCTCTGTAATACCTAACACATAAGCAACCAAAGAACCTGCTGCACTTCCTCTTCCTGGGCCTACTAAAATATTATGATCTTTGGCATATTTGACATAATCCCACACTACTAAAAAATAATTACAAAAACCCATTTTTTGAATAACATCCAATTCATATTTCAAACGGTCAATATAAATTCGCTTGACACGATTTCCAAATCGTTTACGCATTCCTTCTGTACATAATTGTTTCAAATATTGGTAGCTATCTAAATGATTTGGACAAGGATAAATAGGTAATAAATTATCTTGTTTTGGAATTTCCAAATGACATAAATCGTAAATAGTTTGAAAACCTTGTAAATCATCATCGTCAAGCTCTTTTGGACTTTTTAAATAACCATTTTGATTAATAGAAGTTGCTTCTAATGTTTTTCCTTCTTTGATGGCATATAAATAATTCAAGTATTCTAAATCTGTTTTTTCCAAACATAAAACTTCTGGTAAATAAATCAGATGATTTGATTTTAAATTCATTTTTTCTTCTTTGGTTTGATACCCAATAAAAATATGCTCAAAAATTTTAGCACAAACTTTATATTGAGTTTTACTGGCAACAGGGATAATTGAAAAAAGGCCTTCGCTATGGGGTGCTAGATCTGCTACTTTCACTTCACGTTCACTTTGAATGGTTGCAAGTTGCATTAAGTTCTGATAACCTTTTATATTTTCGCAGTACAACAGAATTTTATCGTGTTCTATGGTGATTTCTAGTCCAATGATCGGTTTAATATTTTCCTGTCTACAAATCTTATAAAACTCATAAGCACCATATAAATTAGAATCTGCAATCGCAAGTGCTTTCAAATTGTATTTTTTGGCGTAAGAAACCAGTTCTGGAATACGAACCATACTTTGTAGTAATGAATTTTCTGTCTTTACATATAATGGAATATACATCATGGTTCGTCCCTCCCTACCATCATTTTACTATAAAACATATTTTTTTTAAAGTTTTTCAGTATAAATATTTGACTTATCTGATATATTGTGATAAAGTGATAAGGCATAGGACAAATCTTGAGGTTAGGAGGATAATATATGGCAAAAAAGATTACAAGTAAAAAACCTTTATTTGGAAATAGAAGATCACACTCACTTAGAGCAACTAGACATGCACAACGTCCAAACTTACAAAAAGTAACATTAGACAATGGTGAAAAAATCATTATGAGTGCGAGAGAATTACGAACACTAAACAAAATAACAAAAGGTTCTGAAACCGTTTCTGAATAATAAGGATACAAAGAAGTATCTTTTTTTATTGCCTACGAAAAAAAGTTCATGTTTGAACTCTTTTTTCATATGTATTATGAAAGGAGATTTCATTACCACTTTAATGAATACTTGTCAGTTCACTTTAAACTAACGCCGGTACTACAAGTAGTCTGCAACGGACACATGCTGGTAATCTGACATGCATCTACACATAGTATAGCCTTATTCTTTTATTTTATTTATAACAGTCTCTTCCAAATAGTGGTAATCATTGGTATTAATGGCAATTCCTATAACAAATATATAGGCAATAATATAAATCCACATCATCAAAATGACAAGACCAGAAAGTCCTCCATAAAATAAATTATAATTTGCAACATTATTTGCATAATAAGAATACACAGCTGTAACAATTAACCAACCAACCGTGGTAAAAACGGCACCTTTATTAACATATTTACTTGCAATATGTTTGTCTGGAGCCATTGTATAAAGCAGTTTAATCATAAAAAATATTATAATAGAAGCAATTGGCCATTTGAATAAAATAAAGATAGAATAAATATTTTCTGCAATATTTGCAAAAATCTTTAAATCTAAAATAAATTTAAGAATGATGTTTCCAAACGCTAAAAAAATCAAAATGAATAGAAACAAAAACATTAAAATAATTGTTAACAGTAATGCTTTAATTCTTCTTTTTAGATACGGTTCATTTTTAATTTGATATAACGTATTGGAAGCTACAATGATTGAATGGGAACCATTGGATGCGAGAATAAATCCAAGAATAAAATACCAAATCAAATTCTCTGGTTTTGCTGCCCCAGAAAGAAAGGGTGTTAAAATATCATCTACTTGCTTTGGAATAAGCTCACTTAAAAGATTGGTAATATCTACTAATGAAATAGAAAATAAGGAACATATTAGTCCAATTAAAGTAATAATTGGTATGATAGACAATACCAAAAAAAATGCGATATTTCCTGGCAAAATCCGTAGTTCTTCTTTGCGAATGATTTCCATCAATTTATGAATATAATCTTTGATATGATTCATTGCTCCACAACCTTATCTTTTATTATTATACCATAAATTTTTAAAATCATGAAAAAAGCGATTAATGATTCGCTTCTTCCTTATTATTTCGCATATCAAGTGTTGCTTCATTGATTGCATCATCTACAGTTTTAATCGCATCTTGAATCATACTATATCCGATTGCTGCTCCAAATCCATGAGCAAGTTCCCTAAATTCTTTGCTTAACTTGCGAATATAGGCAACAACTTGTTTCTCTTCATATTCAACCATATAAATTAAGAATTCATTCCCATTGGTTCTCATGATTTCACTATTTTCAATTTGGTTGCGAATCAAGATATTGGCAGCTTCTCTGATGACATTGTCGCCTTCTTCATGACCATAGTTATCATTGATATAGGCAACATTGTTTAAATCTACAATGATAATGGTTTGCGGATAAATTTCACTATCATCCCATTTAGAAATATTATCATTCAAGTAATTTCTATTTTTTAAAGACGTTAACATATCGATATATTTCAGTTTATTTTCTTTACTGATGGAATTTAGTTTTTTCTTTGGTTTGATATTTTTTTTCTTACATAATACTATAATTCCAGCAATAATTATTATCAGTGCAACAATGGTAGTTACGATTGCTTTTGTGTAATTCGCCACCTTGTCGACAAACATATCGTAATGAATTCTATTGGCAAATGAGGTTTCATCAATGTAAGATAAATAAAAATTAAAATATCTTGCAAAAATAGAGTTGTCAGCGATATCTCTAATAATAAAGTTATATTCTTCATCTAGTTTAAACACATAATCTATTTTATAATTTTTTAGATTACTGTGCGCATAAGTATAGTAAGTCGATTGATCTAATGCCAAGATACTATCTTTATTCGTATGCGACATTAAATCATTCATATTGTCATATATTTTTATGTTAATGTTATGATTCAAAAGTCTTTTTCCAATATAGCTATTTTTTAGTGTCATTACAGTTTGCCCATTTAAAGAAGCAAGTGAATGAATGGTATGGTTTTTCTCTAGATGAGAAACCAAAACAATATCCTCTTTATAAATAGATACAGTTGGATAAGTATCCATTTCGTATGTATCCTGGTTTGTGGTATTCATAAAAAAGTCAATTTTATTCGCATTAAAATCTTCTAATAACTTTTCCATTGAATGGTACTGTTTAAATCCAATTTCTACATTGGCAAGTTTAGAAAACTCTTTCATAACTTCATTGTTTATTCCTACCAAGCGATTGTTAACCAACGCATTATAAGGTGCGATATTAATGAATCCAAATTGATATCTTTTGCTTCTGAATTTAGCAATTTTTTCTTCATAAATGTTATTAAATGCAAAGTAATTTTTTGAAAAATAATCATTATAAACTGTTTGATAATTTTCAGTACTCCATTTTCTATAATATTTACGAATTATGGTATTGAGTTTTTTGGTATCACCTAGCCGGAATACTAAATTTTGATGTAGTTCTGTAATTTGATATACGATATATAATTTTCGTTTACTTAATTCCTGCATATAGGTGGTTTTTGGTAATACGATTCCCTGAATGGTACTGTCTTCTTTTTCAAGTTCTGTTAGTAATTCTTTTACATTAGAATATGTTTTATAACTCAAGTTCTTATTTTCCTTGGTATAAAAATTTACATTTTCTAAATCATTTTCTAATACACCAATTGTCATTTGTGGAATATCGGTTAAATAATTGTATTTTATATTTTCTTTTGCTAAAATGGCATAATTATCCTCATATATTAAGATATCATTATCTTCTACATTATTTGTATATAAAAAGGAATAATCTGCTGGAACTTTATCGGAAACTGAATAAGATAGTTTATTAAATTCTAGTCCAGTATTGGTTTCTAATGCGTTGATAAATTCGAAGAGCAACCCTTCTCCATCATAGTTAAAAATAGGTACTCCGTTTACCATTCCCAAGTCAATAATGTTGTTCTTATTATTTTCTACCCACTGTTTTTCTAAAATAGTTAATGTTGTATTTTTATCTTGTTTGGTTAATATATAATATATACTCCCACTTAAAATGGCTGCAACTAAAACAGAGACAATAATTGTGATGAGCTTCTTTTTATTCATATAAATTCACTACTCCTGTTTCCATATGTATGTACTGCTTGTTTTATGTTTATATCCGATCATTGGATAAATTTCGCTATCTTCTTCTGTCATAAGAAAAATTTGAATATCATAGTAAGATTTGATTTCATCTGTAAAATATTCCAATGTTTTATTTGCATATTGTATTGCGACATCTTTGGATACAGATGCATCTAATTTTAGAGTGATATTAATTCTTCTTCCTTTTATGTTATGATTTACAGATTGTATTCCATCTAAAGTAAGAAATTCTGTATTCATTGTTTGTATGCGTTCTTCGTCAATTGGATATTTTTCAATGTCAACTAAACGGTTCCCATATACATCTTTGCTTGCATCTGGTGATAATTTTACAAACAAAACAATCCCTATAATAAGCAATATCATTATAATTATTAAGATAATACATAATATCTTATGCGATTTGATAAATTTCATATGTGTCCTCACTTCCGTATTTTGATTATACTATACATTTACACTTTTTTCAATTCTATTATACGCTTTCATACTCGTATATCTTCTATATTATATCAATATTTTATTTTTTTTACATCTTTTTTTATTGATTTCATATAATAAAGAGAGAAAGGAATAAATTGAATCTCAATATTTTTACTTTTTTTAGAAAAATGATTGACATTCATTAAATTTCTAGTATAATGAAAAGTGCCTACTAAATTGCAGATGTAGTTTAATGGTAGAACCTCAGCCTTCCAAGCTGACTGCGTGAGTTCGATTCTCATCATCTGCTCCATTGTTGGAATTACCCGAACACCTAAATAGTTCGGTTAGATATAAAAAGTTCATAATACTTGATATTATGGACTTTTTTCATGCTTGGAAGGAGGTATAACTTATGAAAGTATCCATAGAACAATTAGAGTTTCCCTCTTTAATTAAAGATAAGATATTAAAGTTAAAAAATATTTCAAAACTACATATTGATTTTATTGGTGGCAAATATATTCATTTTGAAAATACTAATCTTTCTATCCATGAACCACATCAAATAGTAATAAGTAATGATAATAGTTATTTTGTAATAACCAATTATGAAAATAATCCTACTCTTTATGATAAAACTACTATGCAAAATGTTACGATGGAAAGCATAAAATTTTTAATTTTTAAAATGTTAGAAAAATAATTTTTTTGAAATTTCTACAAACCCTTATAAACACTGGGAAAAATGGGTATCGATTTCTTTTCAATTTCCGTTTACGTTCCGCTTAAAATGTGGTATTATGGTATTGTAGTAAAAATAGGTCTTATCTTTATACACAAGGGAAATTCTCTTGTGTTTTTTCGTGTTAAAAATTGAAAGGAGAATGAAATGAAAAACGAAAAAATTGTTGTTGGTTTATATCCTCGAGTGCCGTTGTAATACATAGGCAGTCACATTATCTTCTGCTTCTTCAAGTTCTTGCTTTGTAATTGTAAAGCCATATTTACCAAAATTCGTTCCTATGTCTATTTTTCCATTAGGTAGATTTTCATTGATTAGTTCTCCAGTTTTTAAAATGAATTTAATCCTGTAAAAATCTTCTTCTCCATAATCTGATTTTTCGCCAATAATGATTTTATCAACCATACTATTAAATACTTCTTCATTAAATTTAGTAAGACCTTTGTATTGTTTTAGAGTATTATATATTTTATCAATTTGTTCTAGTTTTTGTTTTCTAGTAAGTTCTATATTTTCAGTATCTTTTAGTTGTTGCTCGTATTCTTTAATCTTGTTGGAAATTTCAAGATTTTTTTGATTTAATATCTCTTTTGAAATAGAGCCGTCAAGTTGTAAATCAATCAAATTAGATAACTTATTTTCAAGTTTTGATATTTCTTCTTTTATCTTCTTTTGATTATTATAATCTTGATTTTCATTGATGACTTCATTTACTTTTTTCATAAATGAGTTGATGTATTTATCACTATTTTCAAACAATTTGTTATAAGCAATTACAAATATATCTTCTAATTCTTCTTGCTTGTAGTGTATCAAATTTGAACAATCAATCTTATTTCTATGACTTCTACATATCCAATAAGCAACTTCTTTTCCATTACTTCTGATTTTATAAGAACGCCTTATAAATCTCTCTCCACATATTCCACAAAAGATTTTACTACTAAATGGATACTTTCTACTAAACTTATCACGATTCCCATCTGGCTTAATAACTTTACTTCTGATAGTTAGTATTTCTTGACACTTATTCCATAATTCACGAGAGATAATGGGTTCATGATGATTAATTGTAAAAAACTGTTCTTTTTCTCCATAATTGACTTTCTTTTTATGAGTTAAAACATTTTCGGTATAATACTTTCCTGTTTTTAAATCTCCTACGTATTTTTCATTTATAATAATTCTTCTAACAGAAGCATGACACCATTTTAAATTAGAGGGACTAGGTATTCTTAGATTATTAAGATTTAAAGCAATTGTTCTGAAACCTACACCTTTGGAGTATTCTTCAAAAATGTAAGTAACAATATCTTTCTTATTTTCATCTGGTATTATTGTATCTTTTTCTTTGTCATATAAGTAACCGAATGGAGCATATTTACCAACCAATTCTCCACGTTTCATTTTCATTCTTACACCAGTTTTTACATTTTCTGAAATAGATTCACTTTCAGCTTGAGCAAAAGCACTATATAGAGTTAAAAACAATTCATTGGATAAACCTAGAGTGTGAATATTTTCCTTTTCAAAAAATACATCTACATTATGTTCACGAAGTAACCTTACACAATTTAAAGTATCAACAGTATTACGAGCAAATCTTGATATAGACTTGGCTAAAATCAAATCAATTTTACCATTTAAAGCATCATTCATCATTTGATTAAATTGTTCTCGTTTTTTTGTTTGTGTACCAGTTATACCTTCATCAGCATAAATTCCTACAAATTCCCAGTCAGGATTTTCTTCAATCATATTTTTATAATGGATTCGTTGTGAATCATAACTTGTTTTCTGATCTTCATTATCTGTAGAAACTCTACAATAAGCACAAGCCTTGACTAGTTTTGTTTCTTTAATTCCTTTTAAGCACATTGTTTTAGAAGTTGGTGCTATTACTTCAACTTTATTATTCATTTATTCCTTTCCATAATTGTTGAATAATAGCATATCTCAAATATTTTATTTATGCAAAACTATATTCTGAATTGTTTAATCTGTTGTATTTTGCATATTCGTTTTCAATTTTATTTTTGATTTTCTTATATTCGTTATTATCAATTAAGTTATTATCTTTGATGAATTCTAACATAGCGATTTCTGCTATATAAGTTTTTAGATGTTCTAATCTTTTATCACTTCTTTCCATTTAATTATTACCCCCTTTAAATTCTTAAACAATTCATATCATAGTTACGCACCAACTTTCTTTAAAATATCTTAAAGAAATTATAACGCGCTTGCTCATTTTATACAGCCCTACAAACAAAAAAGATAACTAAACAATAGCCATCCAAATTACAAAAATATGAAAAATAATAGTCATACTTATGGTCGAAGTTATGACCATAGAAATATCATTTTTTCTAAAATAATCAAAACAAAATAAAAGCAGGATAAACCTGTTTACAAACAACTAGCCAGTGGCTAGTTTTCCCTTATTTCATAATGTATTTTAGAAAACATAAGTGTTTACATTTGAGGATATTGTTATACAATCGTTAACTTTGTCTTTCACTGAAAGCTTTATAAATAAAGATTTTCTAAAACTTGTTTAACAATCGTACACACTTTTTCAATGTGATTTTTCTAGATTTTTGGCCATAAATTTTGGGAATTTTGAAGATTTTATGGTCATAAGTACGGCCATATTATTGAAGAAAATTACTGATGAATATATAGAAATTTGAATATGAAAAAAGCACTACTCATATTGAAAGTAGCACTATTAGATATAATTATTTCATATTCTACTATATTGTATCACTTGATTGCTTATAGTCAATAAGGATTAAATGTCTGATATTTTGTTGGTAGAAATGTTGTAAAAATTTTAGATTAACCTTTATTTCACTTACAATACATGGATAGAAACTAATATAGCATTAGTTATAAATATAAATGACATTATTTTTATTATAGGAAAATTTAGGACTAAGTATTTAAAAAAATCGCTAATTTTAGTATAATCTATATAGAGATGGAGGTATTACAATGAAATTTTATGTTGGATCGGGAATGAAAAATTGTGAACTAGTAAATTACTATGCAAAGTTATTAAAAGAAAATGGTTGGGAGCAAACTCACGATTGGGTAAAAAATGTTAGTGATGATATATCTAAAGATGATATGATAAAATATGCAAGTTTAGAATCACAAGGTATTGTTGATGCTGATGTTGTTATTATGCTATTACCAGGAGGAAGAGGAGCACACATTGAATTAGGAATGGCAATGGCACTAAATAAAAAAATATTTTTATGTTCTACTACAAAAGAAGAATTTAGCATTGAAAATACTGTTGCTTTTTATGAATTACCAAAAATTACTCAATTAGTTGGAAATGCTGATGATAATGTGAAAAAGATACTTGAATTACAGTAGGAGATTTTAGATGAAAAAAGTTGTAATTGCTGGAAGTGCTAAACTTCAAAAAGAAATAAATAAGTGGTTAAAAATTTTTGAAAGTAAGAATTATGAAATATTAGATTACCCAAGAAAAATAGAACAGGAAAAATTTATAGAGTTATATCCAAGTATACACAAAACTTTCTTTGAATGTATCACAAAAACGGATATGTTATTTATTATGAATGAAGATAAAAATGGAAAGTATGGATATATTGGTGCAGAAGCGTTTGCTGAATTAACTTTTGGTCTTGCTCAAAAATTAGTTTATAATAAAGAAATAGAATTAGTTATATTAAAGATGCCAAGTCAAGATGTTCAATGTTATGAAGAAGTTGATTTATGGCTAAAACTTGGATGGATAAAATTATACGAGGAGGAAAAATAATGAATTTAAGAGGACAAATAGAAAGTTATGTTCCTTTCGATGAAGCGGAAGAAAAAATTAAGGATTATTTATTAAAATGGATTGATACTTTTGATGATGTTTTAACTAGAGAAAATGAATTTGCACATTTTGCTTCTTCTGCATTTGTAGTAAATAAAGATAGAACAAAAATGCTTGTTGTATATCATAATATATATGATGCTTGGATTTTTCCTGGAGGACATGCTGATGGTGAAGAAAATCTATTGTCTGTTGCTATTCGTGAAGTAGAAGAAGAAACAAGTTTAAAAACAAAGGTATTAGATAATTCTATTTTTGCAATTTCTGCTTCCCCTATTGTTGGTCATATAAAAAGAGAGAAATATGTACCAGCCCATACACATTTAGATGTAGTTTATTTATTAGAGGCTGATGATAAAGAAACGTTAGCATTTAGAGAAGATGAAAGCAAAGGTGTTAAATGGATTACATTTGAAGAAGCAATAGGAGATAACATTGTTGATTTTATAAGACCAGTTCATAAAAGATTGATAAAGAAGTTAAATGTAAAAGAGTCTACCAATTTATAGTAAACTCTTTTTTTCAACAATTATTTTCAAATTGAAATATGCTATTTTAAAGTCCTAATGATAAAGTTATACCTAATTTATCAATATGGACTTTTTCTTGCCTTAACTCAGTACCAATAGTAATATGGGTATTTATTTTGTAATCAAAATTGATTATATCTAGTGTTTTAAAATAATACGGTATATGTGTTCCGTAAGAGTTTCAACTGAGGATCAAAGCAGATTTGGACATAGTTTAGATGAACAAGAAGATAAACTACGAAAACTATGTGATTTTAAGGATTATGAGATTTACAAAGTCTATCGTGAAGAAGGAGTTTCAGCTAAGAATACGAATCGTCCTAAGTTTCAAGAAATGATACAAGATATGAAAGATGGTAAGATAAACAAGATTATTGTTTATAAGTTAGATAGACTCACTCGCTCTATTAAAGATTTAGAAATGATATGTTCTCTACTTGAAGAATACCATTGTAGTTTAGAAAGTGTAGCTGAAGAAATTAATACTGAAACTGCTAATGGTAAATTCTTTATTAGAATGCTTACGATACTTGCACAACTAGAAATTGAAAGAACTTCGGAACGAACTAAATTTGGCTTAACTGGTGCTGTGAAAAAAGGACATTTTTCAGGAAAAGCTCCACTTGGTTATAGAAAAATTAATAAAGAATTAGTCATTGATGATTTAGAAAGTGAAATTGTAAAAAGAATATTTGACTTGTATGTAAAAGGAAATTCAGTTTGCTCTATTGTTAAAACATTTAATGAGGAAAAAGTATTAAATAAGAACTGGAGAACAACTACCATCGATAATATGTTATCTAACTATATTTATGTTGGTTCTTATCAACATAAGAAACGAGTTAAAGATGAAGAAACAATACTATTTGAAGATGTATGTCCTGCTATTATTGGATTTATGTCAAGTTTTTAGACACGAAAATCTTTAGTAATTTAAAATTTAAG
>CAJUHL010000021.1 GCA_910586425.1 uncultured Bacilli bacterium | reverse complement strand
GTGAAAACTTTCAAAATCTCGATATGGGTATATTTGTCCATATTTTGAGTAGCAGATACAATGATGGAAAAAAAGATAGAAGATTATGTAAGAAGTATTCCGGATTTTCCGGAAGAAGGTATTATTTTCAGAGATGTTACAAGTGTACTTCAGGATGCAGACGGACTGCAGCTTGCGATTGATTCTATGCAGGAAAAAATAAAAGATTTGGATTTTGACGTGATAGTGGGGCCGGAATCAAGAGGATTTATCTTTGGGGTTCCGATTGCCTATAATTTACATAAGCCGTTTGTGCCTGTCAGAAAGAAAGGCAAGCTGCCATGTGAAACAGTATCAGTGGAATATGATTTGGAATATGGAAGCGCAGTTATCGAAATGCACAAGGATTCGATTCAGTCAGGACAAAAGGTATTGATTGTAGACGATTTAATTGCTACAGGGGGAACAACAGAAGCAATGATTGAAATGATTCAAGGATTAGGCGGTGAAGTAGCAGCTTGTGTATTTTTAATTGAACTGGCAGGACTAAATGGAAGAGAGAAATTGAAAAATACCAGAGTGGAGTCAGTTATCTGTTATGAAGGAAAATAAACAGAAAAACATAAACTGTGTATTCAATGGATGAATAGTTGATTGAAAAATTTGCAAGACAAAAAAGTTTAATATAAAAAGCTGATATATTGAGTATTTTTTACAGACTTAATATATCAGCTTTTTTGAAGAAAAAATTTATCCATTTCTGAGAGAATTTCCATAATTTAACTACTTTGATACTGTTTTAAAAGGCAGTTGTTTGTAAAAAGTAGATAGAAGATTATTATAAATTGAATTTTTCAGTAAAATTCAGCATGCCTTTCGTTGATGAAGTAAATCAACGATAACAATTTTTCAGTAAAAACATGTTTATTATATCATATGATTTTATATTTGCAAGTCTTTTTTTTTAATCCCAAATTTTTCTATAACTGCTATAATCAGCAGATTTTCCTTATTTTTAAAATATAGATTTTATAAAAATTCTAAAAAATAAAAATTTTTTCTAATTTTTAAGCAGTCAAAAAAATAGTCAAATACAATATTTAGAAAATACTGATTTTACAGTGTTTGCAAAGTTTTAAACAAAATTTTTTCTAATTTTTAAACAGTCAAAAAGGTGGTCAATTTGCTAAAAAGTCTTCTAAAAGCCTTATTTTAAAAGACTTTTAGAAAATTTCTGTCAATTACTTCATCAACGATAAATGACGGATTTTAAAAGCTGTATCACACTGAGAATTAAATGATTCCAGTGTAAACCGGCCAGTTAAAATAATGATAAAATGCCGCAAAAACAGTTGAAAGACAAAAAGTTTTCTGAACTGAAATGGGGCAGTGGCGAAGCATACTCTTTTAGAAATGACAACATTATAAAAAGTGATATTTTTTCAAAAAATTGGAATAAGAAGGAGAGCACAGATATGCCAAAATCATCTTCTATTGGTGAGTGTTATCAAATATGGAAAAAAGAAAATCAAAACAGTTTAAATCCGCTTACCTTTCACAGATATAATAATCTGCTGCAAAGACATTTGATTCCCCAATTTTTTAATACTCCTGCAGAGGATATCACAGAACATGAAATTGATTGTTTTGTCAGCAAAAAACAGGAAGAAAATATGTCCGAAGTAACCCTCAATATGTTAATTATGCTATTAAAGCGTCTTTTGCAAATTGCAGGGATTGATACAGTAAAACTTGGACTTGAACATACTGTCAGAGTCAGGACAGGAAAAAGAAGTATCGAAATTATGGAGGAAGAAGAACAGAATCTGCTGGATATTATAATAAACAGTATTCAGGAGCAAAAATATCTTGGGATTTGTCTTGCATTTAAAATGGGATTATCGGTGGGAGAAATCTGTGCATTGGAATGGGAAGATGTGGATTTTGAAAACGGGACCATACAAGTAAAAAACACAGTTCAGCGGATTCAGAATAAAAAGGAGGATGGAAGGAAAACTCTGCTGGTAAAAATGCAACTGGCGGATTCTACAAAAAGAGAGCTTCCACTTCCGCATACACTTTTCAATATTCTAAAAACATACAGGCAGGAAAAGGGATATGTTTTACAATGTAAAACAGGCAAAATTCCTGACCCAAGAAGAGAGCAGATACGACTGGAAAAATTTTTTGAGAATCAGCAAATGAAAAACTATAATTTTCATACTCTCAGAGATACCTTTGCAGTCAGATGTCTCAGAGCAGGAATGAGCGTGGAAAATTTGAGTTATGTGCTTGGACATGCAAGTGTTACGATTACAGCGGAGAGATATAAAGATTTTATGGAAATGAAACAGGAACGAATCATGTTGCTTAAAAGAATTATGGAACTTGTATGATACAGGAATGTTATGCAAACGAATTGATATAACAAAACACTTTAGCGTAACAGAATGATTTTGAATCAGAGGATGTGCAAATGGAAGTACAACATATATATATTGTAGGCAGCAAGGGTTGTGGTAACTATGGAGGTTATGAAACTTTTCTGGAAAAGCTTACAGAACATCATCAGCATAATAAGAAAATAAAATATCATATTGCATGGAAGGGAAAGAAAGCCAAAGAGTTTGAGTATCATGGAGCGCATGCTTTTCAGATGAAAGTACCCAATATTGGACCTGCACAGGCGATTTTATATGATATAGCTGCTTTAAATTATTGTCTGAAACATATCAAAAAAAATCATATTAAAAGTCCAATTATCTATATACTTGCATGTCGTATTGGACCATTTGCAGCTCAATTTCAAAAAAAAATTCATAAATTAGGCGGTAAAGTTTATGTTAATCCAGATGGACATGAGTGGATGAGAGGAAAGTGGAGCGTACCCGTACGAAAATATTGGAAATATTCAGAAAAACAAATGGTAAAACATGCGGACCTTTTGATATGTGACAGCAGAAATATTGAAAAATATATTAAGTCAGTATATTTCAAATATAACCCCAAAACTGTATTTATTGCCTATGGTGCAGATTTGACTCCAAGCAGACTGTCGGATAATGATAAAAAACTGTCTGACTGGTATGCAGAGAAAGGTCTAACAAAAAAGGAATATTATCTTGTAGTGGGACGATTCGTACCGGAAAATAATTTTGAGATTATGATTCGGGAGTTTATGAGAACAAAAAGTAAAAAAGATTTTGTGATTATCAGTACAGCAGACAAGAAGTTTATGAAAAAATTAAAGAAAAAACTGGATTTTTGGAAAGATAAACGAATTAAATTTGCAGGTACTGTATATGACCAGGAGCTTTTAAAGAAAATTCGGGAAAATGCCTACGGATATTTTCATGGTCATATGGTTGGTGGAACAAATCCTTCGCTTATCGAGGCGCTTGGAAGCACAGATTTAAATTTGTTGGTAAATGTGGGTTTTAACAGAGAGGTAGCTGAAGAAGCAGCACTATATTGGAATGTTAAGGATGGAAATCTGGCAGAGCTTATTGAGAAAGCAGATAAGATGAATGACGAAGAGATTGCATCTTTTGGCAGACGTGCCAAGGAGAGAGTAAAGAAAGAATACACTTGGGAGAAGATAAGTGATGAGTATGAGAGGCTGTTTTTAAAGGATAGATAATATTAATATAAACATATTTTTGTATATACGGAGATTTGGATATGAAAATTTTAGCAATTCATAATTTCCACAGAAAAGGTTCTGCAAGTGGTGATGACCAGGTATTTAAAAGCGAGACAGCATTGTTAAAAAATCATGGAAATACTGTCATTCAATATACAATTTCAAATGATACATTTGATAATAAAGGGATAACAGGTAAAGTGGTATCTACATTTGGTATGTTGTGGAGTTTTAAGAATTATAGGGCAGTGCAGAAGTTAATCAAAAAGGAGAAACCGGATATTATTCATATACATACATTTTTTCCGTTGCTGTCTCCATCTGTTTTATATGCAGCGAAAAGATTGGATGTGCCTGTAGTAGCTACATTGCATGATACAAGGTTTATTTGTCCATGCGCCACATCGCTTCGAAAAATGAAGCTGTGTAATAAATGTGGAGATGGACATTACTTTCGGATGTACAAATATGGATGTTTCAAGAACTCCAAGATGCAAAGTCTGCTGGTGGCAGGAATTTTTAAATACCACAGAATCCGCAAAAGTTTTTATAAGCAAATTGACAAATATATTTGTCTGAATGACAATCAAATAGAACTGTTGAAAGGCATCGGATTTGATAAAACAAAGATAGTTAAGAAGTATAATTTTATACCAGATACAGAAGCGAACGTGGAAGCGGTGAAAATAGAAGGGATTCCAAAGAAATATGTAGTATTTTATGGACGTATTGGCGAAGAAAAAGGGGTCCGCATTTTAATGCAAATATGGGAACAGATAAAAGATATCCCTCTGGTGGTAATGGGAAGTGGACCATTAGAAAAAGAGTTCAAGCTATGGGCTGAAAAAAAAGACCATGTTTATTTTTTGGGTTATATAGAACATAATAAGTGTCTGTCTATTGTTAAGGGAGGAGAATTTGTTATATTTCCATCTATCTGGTATGAGGGCTGTTCTATGGTGGAAATTGAAACAGAGAGTCTTGGAAATGCTTTGATTGCTACAAATCTTGGTTTTTCAGCAGAAGCAATTAAAGACGGGGTGAATGGATATAAAGTAGAGCTGGGAGATGTAACTGGCTTTGTAAAGTATATCAGAAAGTTATGGAAAAATCCTGATGACTGTCAAAAACTTGGAGAAAATGCCAGAAAAGATTATGAAGCAAACTATCTGCCAGAAGATAACTATAAGCAGTTGATGAAAATATATGAAGATACTATAAAAAGGTAAAAAATAATAAAACATATAAAATTTCAATGATAAGGAGATAGCAATAAATGTGTAAACATGCATGGATGATTATGGCACATAATCAGTTTGATTTATTGAAAAAATTGTTAAAATCTCTTGATAATGAAGATGCTGATATATTTTTGCATGTAGATAAAAAAGCTGCATTTGACATGTCTATTTTATCATCTTCGCTTGTGAAATCACAATATTTTATGACAGAACGTATAAAAGTAACGTGGGGAGGATACAGTCAGATAGCTGCTGAATTGCTTCTTCTTGAAAAAGCAGTTAGTACGGGTCATTATGAATTTTATCATCTGATTACAGGTGTTGATTTTCCATTAAAAAATATTAAAGAAATTCAAAGCTTTTTTGATAATCATTGTGGATATGAGTTTATCAGCAATGAGGAGTGTACAGAGAAAGAGCTTGAACGAATTAAATATTATTATTTTTTTCAGGATTTATTTGGTGAAAAATTTATTGGAAAAATTTTGAGAAAAACAACATTAAAGATACAAAAAGCTTTTCATATACAACGCAATATAGATATTGAAGTAGTAAAAATCGGTTCAGCCTACTTTGATATTGATGATGAATTGGCCAGATATATTGTGGCAAAAAAGTCTGAAATAAAGAAGCGTTTTAAGTTTACAAGATGTGCGGATGAACTTTTTTTGCAAATATTATTTTTTAACTCATTATTAGTGAAGAAAGGGAAAAAACAAGTTTATAAAAGTGAAACTTCTCATAAATATATTCAAACATTATATCTGGACGTTTTAAGAGCAATTGATTGGACAAGAGGATTCCCATATATTTGGAAAATAGAGGATAATGAAATATTGAAATCCAGTGGATGTATGTTTGCAAGAAAATTTGATTATAACAAATATCCTGAAATTGTAAATAAACTGGAAAATGATATAAAAAGTAGTTAAATAAAATGAATATATCATGGAGAACAAGTTAATATGGAAAGTCAAAAAACACAAATTTCAATTATTGTTCCTTTTTATAAAGGAAATCAATATATGAATCGGTTATTTGCCAGCATTAATAAGGTTGCAGATACAATAGCTGAAAAAGTAAAATTTGAAGTTATTCTGGTAAACGATAGTTGCGATGTAGAAATCATAGTACCTTCAAATATAAACCATGTAGATGTTAGAATTTATAAAAATGAGAGCAATATGGGAATCCAAAAAACCAGAATAAATGGTTTGAAGCATGCAAAAGGAGATTGGATTATCTTTCTCGACCAGGATGATGAGTTACTTGTTGAAGGATTTGAAAAACAGCTTATGTTGACAAATCAGGCGGATGTTATTGTTGGAAATGGTCTGTATCAATATGGAAATAAAAAAAAACCAATATATAAAAATAGAAACATAATGAAATATCTGATTCAGAAAAAACAGTTTATTGAAATTAGAAATTTAATTCCTTCTCCTGGAGAGTGTTTAATGCGAAAAACTTCCATTCCAAAATTATGGATTGATTCACCTCTAAAACACAATGGCGCAGATGACTGGTTTCTTTGGATTTTATTATTTCAAGATGGATGCAGGTTTCAGTATAATGAAAAAATGGTTTATATACATAATAATTCGGATGGACAGAATTTATCTTTGGATTTAGAAAAAATGTATATATCAGCAATGGAAATGTGTGAATTTTTAAAAAATCAGCTAAAAGATAATGAATTCATTTCTTTAAGAGATTCCATAAATTTTAAATTTCTACAAGATAGCAAAAAATTGCAGATTAAGGATATATGGACTTATAAAAAAACTATATATCATAATTTGATATATAAAATAAAAAGCATGTAATGTGCCAAGAATGTGAGGTGAGATAAAAATGCAAAATAATAATGTTTTTAAATTAAAACATAGTATACTTATATATATAATGGTATTTTTTTCGTCACTGGTAATATTTCAATATAATGGCAGAAGCTGGTTTCTTTATTTACAAATTATTTTTTGTATAGTTATGGCTTTATCAACTAAAAAAGTTGTGTTGCTTCCATATCCTATTATAAATCTTATTTTTTTAGAATTAATTTTAAGTGCATTTTCCGGTCTGATAAGTAATATGGCAGATTCATATAAAAAAGCAGCCGTTGTAATGGCATTGTTTATGGTGCCAATGTATTTTGTGGCATCTTATTGTTATATTTTAATAAAAAAAAATTCGGGATTTTTAACAGTAATTGTAAAGGCATTTAAAGCAATGTGTCTTTTGCATATGGTCTGGATACCATTTCAATATATTATGTATCATATTGTTGGGGTAGATATAAATAATCTGATTTTTGTAGAAACTCTTCATATCATTGAAAAAGCAACTTTTATAAGAAGCTGGGTTTATTTTCCATCGGGTATCACTTATCACTCAGCCGTACTGGCACCATTATTTGTGATTTCACTGTTTTTATTCAAAAGTCTTCCAGTCAGGTTATTGATTATTGTAGATTCTGTAATTTGTGGAAATTCTACTTCTACGGTCGGAGTGTTTTTTGCGGTCATACTGATGTTTGTATTTTGGTTGATGGACAGACATAAAAACAAACCAATAAGGATAAAGTTCAAAACAATTATAATAGCAGTTTTATTATTTATAATTTTTATATATTTATTTCATCAATTTGAGATGAAAAATACACTTGGTGACAGGATTCAATATTTGTGGCAAAGATTGTTTGGAGATGAGACAGATGAGAGTACTTTGGCTCATTTTCAGTACTTTTCTGATTATTTTTCTATTTTGAAAAGCAGTTCATTATTTCAGATTTTATTTGGATGCGGTGAAGGATGTTCAGGCTATTATATTTCACTGTTTTATAATCGTTATACCAGTTTGGGCAATTGGTCGATTGAGTGTGATATTGTTAATATTCTTGTAAATAGAGGAATTATCGGATTTTTATTATATTATGGATTTTTGTTTTATATTATGTTCAAGGGCTGGAAAAAAGACCGACGATATTTTATTGTCATGTCGGCTATTTTAATTGAGGGGTTTGGTTATAATGTACAATGGGATTATACATTGTTTATGGAATTGATTTTTTATTTTACATTAAAACTGGATATAAACTTTTTTGAAATTGATACAGATTTAACATCTGATGTGGTTTCAGATAATAAAAAAGAAAGTTTTTTGAAGCAGAAAGTAGGTATGTAATAATGTCAAACGATATCTTGGTTTCAATTTTTGTTCCTGTATATAACCATGAAAGATACATTAAACAATGCCTAGGCGGGATTTTAAAACAGAAGGTGAATTTTAGATATGAAGTTTTGATAGGGGAAGATTGTTCCACTGATTCATCACGAAAAATTTTAAAGCATATGGAGCAGGAATTGCCTGATTCTTTTAAGATATTTTATAGAGAAAAGAATCTTGGAATAGGAAAGAAGGGAAATGTTTCCGACTTGCATAAAAGGGCAGTTGGAAAATACTGGATTTGCTGTGAGGGTGATGATTTTTGGATAAGCGAAAATAAACTTCAAATGCAGGTTGATTTTTTAGAAACACATGATGATTATATTGCGATTGCTCATGAGTGTCTAGTAGTAGACGCTAAGGGAGCTATTTTGGAGGAAACATATCCTTCCTGTAAAGAGGACAGATATTCATTTGAAAGATTTATCACCGGCTGTATGCCGGGACAAACAGCAACGATATTGTATCGCAGGTCATATTTTGACATTAACAGAGAGTTTACAGATAATTTTCAGAAATATCACAGTTTTCCAGGGGACAGAAAAAAAGCATTTCTTCTTCTTTGTCATGGAAAAGTAAAATGTATACATCAAAAGATGAGTGCATATCGCCATGTTACACAGGGTGGAAACAGCTTTTCCGCCACAATGCAGAACTGGGATAAATATTATTATGAACAGTTTTTATTTTATGGCAGTATATTCTGCTATGCAAAAAGTTTAAATAATGCCGATGCCATACAAGCAGCAGCAAAGTTATATTATTATTCCCTGATAAAATATAGTGTTGGTAAAAGAAAAAAATATAAATTGGGAAATTCTGTCAGAAAGCTTTACAAGGAGGCTGAGTGGAAAAAAATTTGCGTTTATATAATAAAAAGATTTTTTGTTACAATCGCATATTTTAAATTGAAATTACCTGTTCAGCATGAAAAATATTTTGTATAAAAAACTTGGTAGACAGGTGAAACAAACTGGATAAAAGGTATTTATGATGGATGAAAACAGAAAAATTTTCTCTAATTTGATATGGCGGTTTTTAGAACGAAGTGGTGCTCAACTTGTATCATTTATTGTATCACTTGTTCTTGCCAGAATTCTGCTGCCTGAAGATTATGGAATCATAGCATTGATAACCGTATTTACTGCTCTTCTGCAAGTTTTTGTAGATAGTGGACTGGGAAATGCTTTAATTCAAAAAAAGGATGCTGATGATTTAGATTTTTCAACTGTTTTTTTTGCAAATATAGCATTTTGTATTATTTTATATGCTTCAATGTTTGCTGCAGCACCAGCGATATCACGTTTTTATGGTGATATGCCTGTGTCTTACATAAGAGTATTAAGTCTTACTATATTAATTTCTGGAATTAAAAATGTGCAACAGGCATATGTGTCCAGACATATGATGTTCAAAAAATTCTTTTTTTCTACTTTAAGTGGTACAATTCTTGCCGGCATGATTGGTATTGTGATGGCTTTAAATGGAATGGGAGTATGGGCTTTGATAGCTCAACAGGTTATAAATTTGACAGTAGACACAATTATTCTTTGGATTACAGTTAAATGGAGGCCTTATTTAAAGTTTTCATTTCATCGAATGAGAGAATTATTTTCTTTTGGTTGGAAACTGTTAGTTTCAAGTTTGATTGATACTATATATAATGATTTGCGGCAGCTTGTTATTGGAAAAATGTACAGTTCCGCTGATTTGGCATATTACAATAAAGCAAAGCAATTTCCGAATTTGATTATTGCCAATATCAATACTTCAATAGATAGTGTTCTTCTTCCTGCAATGTCAAATGTGCAGGATAATAAGGAACATATAAAAGGTATGACCAGAAGGTCGATTAAGACGAGTATTTATGTTATGGCGCCTCTTATGATGGGAATGGCATTTGCAGCAAAGCCAATGATAAGCCTGTTGTTAACAGATAAATGGCTTTTATGTGTTCCATATGTCAGAATATTCTGTATTACTTATATGTTTTATCCTGTACATACAGCAAATTTAAGTGCGATAAAAGCAATGGGAAGAAGTGATTTGTTTTTAAAGCTGGAGATAATAAAAAAAGCATTTGGTGTGGTATTGCTTTTATCAACAATGTGGTTTGGGGTAATGGCAATGGCATATAGCCTTCTTGTCAGCAGTATATTCGGGCAGATAGTCAATTCATGGCCAAACAGAAAATTGCTGAATTATGGATATTTGGAGCAGTTAAAAGATATTCTGCCTGGAATAGGACTTGCTGTTGTAATGGGTATTTGTATATCTTTTATTGAATTGTTTCCACTGCCGATAATTTTGATTGTGGTCATTCAAATCATAGCAGGAGCTTTGATATATATTACATTATCTGCTGTATTACATTTGGAATCCTTCGAGTATTTGTGGAAACTATTAAAAAGTAACTTTAAGAAAATAATAAAGAAGGGATGATATTTTGAGAAAAATTCTTTTATTAGGGGGCTCTGCACAACAGATAATAGCGATTCAAACTGCAAAAAGACTTGGATATTATACAGTCCTTTGTGATTATCTTTCAGATAATCCCGGAAAAAGCCAAGCAGATAAATTTTATTTAGTAAGTACAACGGATAAAAATGCAGTTTTAGAGGTTGCACAAAAAGAAGGTGTAAATGGTGTTCTTGCCTATGCTTCCGACCCTGCAGCTCCAACTGCGGCATATATAGCAAGGCAGCTTGGTCTGGCAGGAAATCCTTATGAATCTGTAGATATTCTTTGTAATAAAGATAAATTTCGAAGTTTTCTGGCAGAAAATGGATTCTGCACACCGGCAGCAAAAGGATATTCAAATATTGAAGACGCCGCAAGGGATTTGTTGGCAGGAAATTTTAGATTTCCAGTAATAGTAAAACCTGTAGATTCTTCCGGAAGCAAAGGAGTGTCAAGAATAGATAAATGTAATGAAATACAAAAAAATTTAAAAAATGCAATGTTTTATTCAAGAGCAAAAAGAATAATTGTAGAAGAATTTGTAGAAAAGTACGGATATCAAATTGCTGGAGATGGACTTTCTATAAATGGAAAATTAGTTTTTTATTATTTTGCCAATGACCATTTTAATCCAAAATGTATCAATCCTTTTGTTCCTGTTTCGGCAAGTTTTCCCTATAATATGCCATATGAAATACATGAAAAGATTTGTATGGAAATACAAAGATTGCTGACTGCTTTACATATGAATTCAGGGACCTATAATTTTGATATGCGGATTGATAAAGATGGAAATATTTATTTGATGGAAGTTGCTCCACGTGATGGAGGGAATTATATTCCAGATGTAATTCGATATGCAACAGGAGTTGACCTTGTAGAATGTTCTGTCAAAATTGCAATGGGCGAACCAATAGAAATCTTTAAAGAAAATTCTGATAGAGGTTATTGGTCCTATTTTGCTATACACAGTTTGGAAGATGGTATTTTGGATGAGATTCAAATTAATCACGAAGTAGCAGATAAACATATTATAGAAAGTCATATTATATGTAAATCCGGTCAGCAGGTATATGCTTTTACAGGTGCAAATACAACCTTGGGGTGTCTTATTATGAAGTTTGACAGTATGGAAGAAATGCTTGATATGATGGATAATTCTGAACAGTGGTGTCACGTCAAATTAAAGGAGAAATCAATATGAGTGTGAACGGATGGATAAAGAGAAATTTATATTGGGCAATAGATTATATTCATGGGAAGAAAATAAGACGTTTTTATGAAGATTTGACGGATGTATTATCTGATTATTCAACAGGATATATATTACAACAACAGCATTTAAAAGATATATTATGCCATGCGGTAGAAAATTCACCATTTTATTCTATGTATAAAAGTGATTGTTTATCTGTGTTTCCTGTAGTAAACAAGACTATATTAAATAAAAACTATGAATCTATATGTATACCAATAGAAAAAATTCCAGAACAGACTGGCGATAAAATTCATATTCAGAAGACAAGCGGCAGTACGGGAACACCATTTGCAATTCCACAGGATACCAGAAAAAGGCAGCGTCGTATTGCTGAACTCAAATATTTTAATGAGCTGGTTGGGTTCAAATCTCATGAAATGCTGGGACAGTGCCGAATTTGGACAAAGTGGCAGAGTAAATCTAAATGGCAGTCATTTAAAGAAAATATTATACCTATTAATATTAGCAGAATGGATGATGATACAATTGCCATGTTGATAAAAACTGTGAAAAAACATAAAGTAGTAGCTCTCAGAGCATATGCAAGCTGGTATGATGCTTTAGTGGATTATCTGGAATCTGGAAAGGGAAATCCTGATGATATTAAGACTGTGAAGGTATGCATATCGTCCTCTGAAGCTTTAAATGAATCTACCAGAGCAAGAATGAAAAAAATAGCCGGTATTCCAATTGTTGAAGCGTATGCAAATGAAGAAG
Organism: uncultured Bacilli bacterium; assembly: GCA_910586425.1. The sequence goes on along the minus strand of CAJUHL010000021.1, from coordinate 10,747 downwards.
CCGGTATGCTTGCACAGCAAAAAATTGAAGATAATCACTATTATTTGAATCATTCTGGCTATGTTTTTGAGTTTTTAAAACTTGATTCGGACAAGGCAGCAGAACCTGGAGAATTGGCACGAATTGTAATTACAGATTTGTTTAATTATGCATTTCCTCTTATTCGTTATGATACAGGAGACACAGCTATCTATCAGAAGGGAAATGAAATTAGTAAAGGATGGGATTATATCAGTGAATTATATGGACGTCGACTGGATTTAATATATAATACAACTGGTCATCCGGTTCATCCAATGAATTTTGCCAGAATTTTAAAGAATTTGCCCGGAATTATTCAGTGGCAGTTTGTTCAAAAAGGAGAAAAAGAGTATGTTATCAGGCTGAATATTACTCAAAATAGCAATGTGGACAACACTATTTATGAAATTAAAACAGTATTGGGTAATGATGCAAAGATTACAGTTGAATATGTAAATGATATTCCGGTTTTGGCATCGGGAAAGAGAAAACCGGTAATTTGTGAGTGGAAACATGATTATTAAAATAAACAATAAAATTGTTATTCATAAAATACTTGATTTATTTACTCCATATTTGGAAACGCTTAGAACCGGAAAGATTGAAAAAGATTTACTGGCAAAAAAATTGTATGAAAATGGAATATGCATTGTTTTATATGAAAATAGAGAGGCAGTTGGATTTGCCGCTTTTTATTGTAATGACTATATAAATGGAATGGCGTATCTATCCTTAATTGCTGTGAAGCCTGAATATGGACAGAAAGGATATGGAAGGCAATTAATTTCAGAAGTAAAAAAAATATCTGAAAAAGCAGGAATGAAATGGATAAAGCTTGAAGTTCTTAAACGAAATGAAATAGCAGTCAAGTTTTATAAAAAACAGGGGTTTACATTTTTAGAACAGAAAAATTCTGATTCATTTTTTATGAAATTAAATATTGAGAAAGAGCCTGAAGAGTAAAATAAAAACGCTTAAAGTAAATATTTATGAGATACAGAAATTTTTAAATAATAAAATAACTTTGAATATAAAATTATTATTGAAAGGAGATTATAATGACAGATAAAATCCTTGTAACTCGTTCATCTATGCCAGAACTTCAGGAGTACATAGAAGAAATTAAAGATATCTGGGAAACACACTGGCTGACCAATATGGGAAGCAAGCACAGAAGACTGCAAAAAGAACTTGCGGATTTTCTTGGGGTAGAGCAGGTGGAACTATTTACAAATGGCCATATGGCATTGGAACTTTGTCTGCAGGCAATGAATCTGCCAAAAAACAGTGAAGTGATTACTACACCTTTTACCTTTGCTTCTACAACACATGCTATTGTAAGAAATGGTCTTGAACCGGTGTTTTGTGATATTAATGCAGATAATTATACAATAGATACAAGTAAAATTGAAGAATTGATTACAGATAATACATCTGCCATTATGCCGGTTCATGTATATGGAAATATCTGTAATATAGAAGAAATTGAAAGGATTGCAAAGAAATATGGATTGAAGGTTATCTATGATGCCGCCCATGCGTTTCATGTTTCTTATAAAGGTCAGGGAATTGGTTCTTTTGGAGACGTTTCATGTTTTAGCTTTCATGCTACAAAAGTATTTCACTGTATTGAAGGAGGAGCAGCATGCTTTAAAGATAAAGATTTTGGCATTGAACTGTATAGATTGAAAAACTTCGGTATTCGTGGACCTGAAATCATAGACGGGGTTGGAGCCAATGCGAAATTAAATGAATTTTGTGCAGCTATGGGGCTTTGTAATTTGCGTCATATAGATGAAGAAATAGCAAAAAGAAAGAAGGTTGTTGAGAGATATCATTTACATCTTGCAGGAATTGATGGTTTGCAGTTAAATCCTGTTCAGGCAGATGTAACCCCCAATTATGCATATTATCCGGTTATTTTTATGGAAAAAGTATTTGGGGCAAGTCGTAATGAGGTATTTGAGGCTTTGACAGCAAAAAATATTGGTGCAAGAAAATATTTTTATCCATTGACAAATTCTTTTGACTGTTTTCATGGAAAATATAATCCCAATTTAACTCCAACGGCATTACATATCAGCAAACGTGTATTGACACTGCCGTTATATGCCGATTTGGCAATAGAAGATGTAGATAAAATTTGTGAAATTATTTTGAAATGTCGGGGATAGATAAATGAACACAGAAAGCAGAACAGAAAATAATGAATATATCATATCAGAAAAGACTGAAATATCAGGGGGGGGGTGGAAGAAAAGCGTTCGAAATTCTAATATAGAGTTGTTTCGAATTATTTCTATGTTAATAATTGTTGCTCATCACTATGTTGTAAATTCAGGATTATTGGAAAAAATAAATGAAAGTACGCATCTTGGAGCAAATGATATTTTTCTGCTTTTGTTTGGATGGGGTGGAAAAACAGGAGTTAATTGTTTTATATTGATTACCGGATATTATATGTGTACATCAAAAATCACGTTTAAAAAATATATAAAACTATTGAGCGAAAGATATTTTTATACTGTTGTCTTTTTTTTCATATTTTTAGTAACAGGATATATGCCATTTTCATTTAAGGGATTTTTGAAAGTTCTTATTCCTTTTTTTAATGTAAGTGATGGATTTGTTTCCTGTTTTTTCCTGTTTTATCTCTTAATTCCTTTTCTAAATAAATTTATTAAGGTGCTCAATGAAAAAGAACATGCTATGTTATTACTGATATTAATTTTTATTTATACAGTATTGCCATCTTTTTTAAAAGCAACAGTTACATTTAATTATGTAACCTGGTTTTGTATTTTATATTTTATTGCATCATTTTTGCGTTTATATCCAAAGAAATGGATGAAAAACACTAAATTGTGGGCCAGTTTGACAATAATTTTATTATTTTTATCGTGGACAAGTGTGGTTTTACTTGCATATATTGGAAAAATAATTGGAAATACGGAAATTTCATATTTTTTTGTTTACGATTCCAATAAGATACTTGCATTGACAACAGGAATAGCAGCCTTTTTGTTATTTAAAAATCTGAAATTAAAGCAACATAAGTGGATTAATCTGATTGCAGGCTCTACATTTGGTGTGTTGTTAATTCATGCAAACAGTGAGGTTATGCGGCAATGGCTCTGGAAAGATATGTTAAAAAATGTTGCTTTTTATAATTCTTCTTATTTGATACTGCATGCTGTGATTTCAGTACTGGCAGTATTTATTGTATGTACAGTTATCGACCAGATAAGAATCAGGTTGTTGGAGAATCCGATAATGAATTTTATATGGAAGGACAAAAGATAATGAGAAATACAAAATACTTGTTTAATGAGAATATTTATAAAAAGCATTTAGATACTCCACATTTCAGCAATAAAGAATTGTCATTTTCTGTATATAAGAACGCCACTGTTTTGCCCTGCAAAAAGCTAGAATCTTGTATAGGAGGCGGTATCGTAACAAGTGATGGAGAATATCTTGAAAATACAGCTTTACATACAAAAAACGGAGTAGGATATGATATACTATATAAAAAAGAAAGTTCAGATAAAATAATATATTTAGGAATGTTTACAGGAGTATGGGGACATTGTATTACTGATAATCTGCGTAGACTCTGGTTTTTAAAATCAAAGTACTATAAAGACAACTTTATGGATTATAAACTTGTATATATTGCATTTCCAGAATTTGAATTTAATGATAATTTTATAACCTTGTTGAATATTATAGGTATTGACTGTTCAAAATTTATATTAATTAATGAGGCAATAAAATATGACGAAATACTAATTCCAGATGAATCATTTTACACACTGGATGGTTCAGCCAGATTTTTTACAAAAGAATACAGGTTTATGATAAATGAAATCAGGCAGTATGGTTTAAATAATAAAAAAGAAACAGGTTATGATAAGGTATATTTTACATATTCAAGATGTTCTGGTTATAAACAAATTGGAGAATATAAGTTAGAGCATTTTTTCCGTAAACAGGGTTATAAGATTATTGCTCCTGAACAATTTTCATTTAAGGAACAATTAAATATACTGGTAAATTGTAAATTTTTTGCCTCAACCATTGGTTCCTGCTCTCATAATATAATGTTTATGCAAAATGGTGGAAAGGTTATTTTAATTCCAAGAGCAAATTATTTAACAGGCTATCAGTTGGCAATTGATGAAGTATCAGATTTAAATATAAATTATATAGATTCTTCTTTATCTATTTTAGTAGATAAAAATTGTCCATGGAATGGTCCGTTCTATTATTATATCAGTGATAAATTATATGATTTTTTTGGAAAGTCTGAAAAAAACAATACTTTTAATCATAGAGATATGCGTGATTTTAAAAGATATATAAAATTAAGTTTTGTCAAAGATAATTTGTCAGACTGCAAGTCAATAAGTTATTATTTTCCTGTATTGATGAAGTGCCTGCAGGATTATAAAAGATTTTCATTATCTTATAAAATAAAAAGAAAAACAAAGGTGGTCGAGTTAAAATGTCTGCTTATTAACAGAATATTTCATTTAAAATAATTTGGAAAATAGAATCAGAATAAAAATGATTTAATGAATTTGAATAGGATTATACATAAAAATACTATGATATCAGAAGGGAACAAAGGATGAATAATAATTATAAATTGGATTCTGATAAATTTTTAAATTTGAATACAACTCAATGTTTATATGGAATCGCTGTTTTAATGATGGTATTTCATCATTTGTTCTGTATTCCCAGTAGATTAGGATATGAGTATATACCATTGTTGGGAGAAAATTTATGGTATGTAGAAACAAAACTTGCATGGTTTTGTAGAATATGTGTTGGTATTTATGCATTTATATCAGGATATGGTTTGAATGAACAAATGAAAAATAATCAAATCAGTACAATGTCTTTTACAGAGAATTTGGTTTTAGCATATATCAGGATATTTAGACATTTAGTTAAATTTATGAAAAAATACTGGATTACTTTTGCTGTTTTTGTTCCTCTGGGATTTTGTTTTTTTAATTTGAAATTTTACATTACAGAGTTTTTCCAAAATTTATTTGGATTATCATATTCTTACAATGGAGAGTGGTGGTATGTTAAGCAGTATATCCTTATGTTGGCAATATTTCCATTTATTCACAGTTTAGTATTATATTGGAAAAAAGGAAAGACCGAAAAAATAATATTTATGTTAATAGGCAGTATTATTGGGATAAGTCTGTTTACATTATATAAATATGATATACAACTATTAAAAACATGGTATTATAAAGTTCATATGGATTATATTATTATTTTTTGTATAGGTTGTATAGTCAGTGAATATTATATTTTTGAAAAAGCAAATCAAATAATGGAAAGATATTTGCAAAAGAAAATGTGTCCAGTTTTTCTTTTTATATTTGCTGTAATTGTAAGAATTGTAATTACACCATCAGCCAGCTGGTCAAAGGGAGATATTATTTTAGTACCTATATTTATTTATTCATTTACACTTTTGAGTAAAAGATTTACTTATATGCAGACTAAGATGTTGAGTTTATTTGGAAAATATTCTGTGTATATATGGTTAGTACATACTTTCTTTGCTTATTATTATTTTCAAAATATTATATTGATTCCAAGGTATTCTTTACTAATTTATGTCTGGCTATTTTTGTTATCTTTTGGAGTTGCTATTATTTTGGATAAATTATCCGTATATATAGATAATTGTATAAAAAATATAGATAAAATTATAAAAGCAACCAATTAATGGTTGCTTTTTTGTTTAAAACTTACTATAATAGGAAATTATTAAAAAAGTAGATGTTACTACGGGCTTTTTATCATATATAAGAGTGGAGAGATGTACTATGGCTGAGGATAAAATTATTACAACAAATGTAAAGGTAGTGAATTCGCTGCCCAAATTAAAGGATGAATCACAGTTTGAAGACCCAAAGGAGCTTTATGAAACTCTTATTGTGACCATTCGAAAGTATCGGCCAACAACGGATTTATCCCGAATAAAAAAGGCATACAAAATGGCGTTTGAAGCTCACAAAGACCAGAAGCGACGTTCCGGAGAACCCTATATTATTCACCCCGTTTCTGTGGCAATTATACTTGCAGAGCTGGAGCTTGACAAGGAATCTATTATTGCGGGGATTCTTCATGATATTGTGGAAGATACAGAGGTAACACTTGAGCAGGTCAAAAATGAATTTGGAGATGAAGTGGCTCTGCTTGTGGATGGTGTTACAAAACTGACACAGCTTTCTTATTCCAAGGATAAAGTAGAAGTTATGGCGGAAAATTTAAGAAAAATGTTTCTTGCCATGGCAAAAGATATTCGTGTAATTGTGGTAAAGCTTGCCGACCGTCTGCATAATATGCGTACTCTGGAATATATGAATACGGAAAAGCAGGCAGAAAAAGCAAGAGAAACTATGGATATCTATGCACCTCTGGCTGACCGTCTGGGAATATCCAAAATAAAAATCGAACTGGATGATTTGTCTTTAAAATATCTGAAACCCGAAAAATACAATGAGCTCGAAGAACAGAGAAATACGAAATTCAGTCAGGGTGAAGAGGAAATAAAAGAACTGGTCCGAGAGGTTGAACAATATGTAAAAGAGGCAGAAATAAAGGCTCATGTCTACGGGCGCATGAAACATACCTTCAGTATCTATAAAAAAATGGTTACTCAAAACAAAACGTTTGACCAGATTCTAGATTTGTTTGCAGTCAGGATTATTGTAGATGATGTAAAGGACTGCTATATGGCGCTTTGTGTAATTCATGAAAAATACAAGCCCATTCAGGGACGCTTTAAAGACTATATTTCCATGCCAAAGCCGAACAATTATCAGTCCTTACATACTACAGTTATAGGTCCGTCAGGACAGCCGTTTGAGGTGCAGATTCGGACAATGGAGATGCATAAAACCGCTGAATATGGAATTGCTGCTCACTGGAAGTATAAAGAGGACCCAAGTGGAAAGCTTACTCCAAATACGGAAGAAGAGAAGCTCAGCTGGCTGCGGCAAATTCTGGAATGGCAGATGGAAATGTCCGATAATAAGGAATTTATGTCTGTCCTAAAAAGTGATTTGAATTTGTTTTCCGAGGATGTATATTGTTTTACCCCAACAGGAGATGTTCTGAATCTTCCAAATGGTTCCACCCCGATTGATTTTGCATATAGTATTCACAGCGCAATAGGAAATAAAATGATAGGCGCCAAGGTAAACGGAGAAATGGTAAAAATCGACTATGTTATCCAAAATGGAGACAGAGTAGAAATCTTTACCTCTCAAAATTCAAAAGGACCAAGCAGAGACTGGCTGAATATTGTAAAAAGCTCACAGGCAAAAAATAAAATCAATCAATGGTTTAAAAGTGAACTGAAAGAGGATAATATTATCCGTGGAAAAAGCTTTATTGATAAATATTGCAAGGCAAAAGGAATTGTATTAAGCGACCTTACGAAGCCAGAATTTATGGCAAAAATCCTGAAAAAATATGGATTTCGTGACTGGGATTCACTTATGGCTGCAGTGGGACACGGCGGCTTAAAGGAAGGCCAGATTGTCAACAAGCTTCTTGAGGAATATGAAAAGAAGCAGAAGAAAATTGTAACAGATGAAGAAATTTTAGAAGAAATATCCAAAAATAAGGATAAAAAATTATTTGTAAAGCCAAAGAGCAGTATTGTTGTAAAAGGTACACATGATTTATCAGTCAGATATTCCAAATGCTGCAATCCTGTTCCGGGAGATGAAATCGTGGGATTCGTAACAAGAGGAAGAGGGGTTTCCATTCACAGAACAGATTGTGTAAATATGATGACTCTTCCTGAAATAGAACGCGTGCGTATTATCGAAGCTGAATGGGAAGAAAGCAGTCTTGAGGAAAAATCAGACCAGATGTATATGGGTGAAATCAGAATATTTGCCAATAACAGAACAGGTCTTCTGGCAGATATTTCAAGAGTATTTACCGAAAATGAAATTGATGTGCGGGCGACAAACAGCCGTACAAACAGGCAGGAAATTGCCACAATAGAAGTTTCCTTTTTGACAAAAGGCAAATCGGAAATGATGAAAATTATTGAAAAAATAAGGGCAATTGATAATGTCATTGATATTAAACGAACTGCAAACTAAAAATTATCCGAGGAGAAAAAAATGAATAAAATGGATAGAAATAAGATAACTACAGACAGAATGAATATTATTACACTGGTTTTGGGTCCGGTCAGTACAAACTGTTATCTTGTCTGCAATCGGGGCACAAATGAATGTATTATAATTGACCCTGCAGATGAAGCAGATGCAATTATAAAAGCAGTAGAAAAGTTTGCAGTTCTGCCAAAAGCAATATTTCTTACGCATGGTCACTATGACCATACGGGTGCCGTAGAGGAAATAAAAAACCATTTTCATATTAAAGTTTATGCAAATGAACTTGAACAGGAAGTGCTTATAAACTCTTATAAAAATTTATCTGAAATAATGGGAAGTAAAGTGTTATCCATAGAAGCAGATGAATATCTGACAGATGGACAGCTTTTAACAATTGCAGGATTTCAAATCACGGCAATCAGTACTCCGGGTCATACAAAAGGAGGAATGTGCTATAAAGTTTCTTTGGAGAATGTTTCCTCAAATCAGGCTTCATCAGAAAAAGAGGAGGTACTGTTCAGTGGAGATACGCTGTTTCGGGAAAGCGTTGGAAGGTATGATTTTCCTACTTCTGATGGAGATGCCTTATTTCGTTCCATAAAAGAAAAGCTTTTGTGTCTGGAAGCAGACCTTAAAGTTTATCCCGGGCATGGACCTTCAACAAGCATTGGAGAGGAAAAACCTCACTTTTTTCTTGGTTTATAAGAAATTGTACAAATAAAAGGACTGGTTGTATTAATATGAGAATAGAGCTAAATATTCAAAGTGAAGAGTTTTTATACGAATCACAGATTTTAATAAATGCTTTTCTTGCGGAATGGGAAGGAAATGAGGAAAACCCCGAATGGAATGACAAAACTCTTTCTATCTGCATACAGGAGGGAAATATCAAAGTATGCTGTGAAGATATCTGTTTTACGGGAATACCAGAAAACTCGGAAAAAAAATATGTAAAGGCTGAACTGAAACGACTGGTTTACAAAACCTTGAAAGAATTGACAAAAAAAGAGCTTCCGTGGGGTGCGCTTACCGGTATACGGCCGGTAAAGCTTGCAACGGGACTGATAGAAAGTAATCCGAAAATATCTGATGAGGATATTTGCCGGTATTTGAAAGAAAATTATCTGGTATCAGACAAAAAGGCAGCACTCAGTATTTCAATTGCAAGAAAAGAGTATGAACTTTTAAAGTCTATAGATTACAAAAATGGTTACAGTCTGTACATAGGGATTCCTTTTTGTCCGACTACATGTTTATACTGTTCGTTTACTTCCTATCCTATCAAAGCATATCAAAAGAAAACAGAGCCTTATCTGAAAGCGCTGCTTAAAGAAGTGGAATATGTTGCCAAAGAATTTCAACACAAAAGGTTAAACAGTATTTATTTTGGTGGAGGAACACCGACTACTCTGGAAGCAGACCAGCTTGAACGGCTTCTTTTGGCAGTTCAGAAAAATTTTGATTTGACATATTGTCAGGAATTTACAGTGGAAGCAGGAAGACCAGACAGTATTACAGAGGAAAAACTTCGGGTGTTGAAAAAGTATGGTGTTACCCGAATTTCTATTAATCCACAGACAATGAATCAGAGGACACTGGATTTGATTGGAAGATATCATACTGTGGAACAAGTGAGAGAGGCTTTTTGGATGGCAAGAGAGATAGGATTTGATAATATTAATATGGATTTTATCGTAGGTTTGCCACAGGAAAATATTGAAGATATTGAATATTCCATGCAGGAGGCACAAAAGTTAAATCCTGACAGCTTGACGATTCATTCGCTTGCCATTAAACGAGCCGCGCGATTGAATATGCAAAAAGAGCAGTACAAAGGGCTGGCAATGAAAAATAGTATGGAAATTATGGAGCTTTGTGAACAGTATGCCAGAAAAATGGGAATGGAACCCTATTATTTGTATCGGCAGAAAAATATAGCGGGAAATATGGAAAATGTTGGATATGCCAGAAAAGCAGGGATTTACAATATACTTATTATGGAGGAGAAACAGACCATAGTTGCCTGCGGAGCCGGGAGTGTGTCAAAGCGAGTTTATCCAGACGGGCGGATTGAGAGAAGCGAGAATGTGAAAGATGTTTCCCAATATATCGAGAGAATCGGGGAAATGATTGAGCGCAAAAAGCATCTTTTATGTGATTGCTGATTGGATTTCTAAAAGGAAAATCATTGAGTAGTTGGCATGATTGGGTACTAAAAAAATCCCGAAGTGTAACATAAGTGCAACAAATTTCTGTTGAATAATATGTAATAATACTTCATATTACATTTTTCACTCGATGTGCAACAAATAATTTAGTGGTGTCAGTAACACCACCCAAAGGACATTTCAAATAACAACGAAATGTCCTTTTTTTGCGCACTTTTGACGGTTTATAGGTGCAACAAAGATAGGTGCAACAAAGATATTTGAGGAAACTATGTTAGCAATTATCAGTCATTTATAAAAGAGAATTGGAGGAAAGAAGCATGAGTAGTAGTACAGCGTTAGGAGCAGAGAAAGCGATTATTTTTATCAGCGATGCACATG
>CAJUHL010000020.1 GCA_910586425.1 uncultured Bacilli bacterium | reverse complement strand
CCAAATGATGTTACGGCTGGATTGGGAAACCATGTACCTGTTTTCGTATTTATCGTTAAGCTTATGATCACAATCCCTCCGCTTGAAAGCTTCTGTCTGTCTTTTAGAGCTTTCCCATCAATATCCTTTGCTCCAAGCATATCAATCATAATTTTCCCATGCGGGACAGAACCTTTTATCTTTGCTTTTTCCTTTCCTATCTCCAAAACATCGCCATCTTTTAATATGATTGCATCTTCACTTTTAACTCCAATTTTTTCAGCTACTTGCTTCGCAGCATATCGTTGCCTATAGTCGCCATGGAGCGGAATTACATATCTTGGCTTTAAAAGGGAATAAATAAGTTTTAATTCTTCCTGACAGGCATGTCCTGATACATGAGTATCCTGATGGATCACCTCTGCATGACGTTCCGCTAGACGGCTAATCACGTTTGCCACAGCCTTTTCATTCCCAGGAATCGGTGTTGAACTTAACACTATCACGTCATTAGGTTTTATGCTCAAGTTTTTATGGCACCCGGTACTCATTCTTGAAATAGATGCCATAGATTCTCCCTGGGATCCAGTCGCAACCACGACAATTTCAGAATCTGGATACTTATAGATATCATTTATATTAACCCATGTTCCTTCTGGAATTTTCACATATCCAAGTTTCGCAGCTATTGAGATTGTAGTTTTCATACTTTTTCCGTCAATGGCAACTTTTCGTTTATATTTATAAGAAGTATCAAAAAGCTGCTGCACACGGTCAACATTCGAGGAAAAAGTTCCTACAATGATCCGATTATCCCTATGTTTTGCAAAAATGGTATCAAAGGTTTCTCCTACGGTTCGTTCTGACATTGTAAAACCAGGCTTCATGGCATTTGTTGAATCTGATAATACCGCAAGTACTCCTTCATTCCCAAGTTCCGCAAAACGGCTTAAATTAATCCTATCTCCAAATACAGGAGTATAATCAATTTTAAAATCTCCAGTATGTATGATATTTCCGGCTGGTGTTTTAATGGATAATGCAGCCGCATCCTGGATAGAATGGTTTGTCTTGATAAATTCTATGTTAAAATTTAAGAATGTAATAATTTCACCGAAATTTACCGTTTTTGTTTTTACCTTTCCGATTCCTTCTCGATTTAACCGATCTCGAATCAATTCAATCGTCAATTTAGTTCCATAAATCGGAATATCTAAGTCCCTGATTAAATATGGAATAGCTCCAATGTGATCTTCATGTCCATGTGTAATTACCATAGCCTTCAATTTTTCTTTATTTTCCTTCAGATATGTGACATCTGGAATAATTTTATCGATTCCAGGCATATCATCTCCTGGAAAAGCCATTCCACAATCTATAATGATTATCTCATTCTCATATTCTAATACGGTCATATTCATCCCAATCTGCTCTAATCCGCCAAGTGGGATAATCTTTATTCTTTTATCTTTTTCTAATTTTTCCATTTCATTCTCTTTCCTTATGTCTTTTTTAATAGTATGATATAATTTCTTTCATATAGAATTATGGAAATCTGATTTGAAATATGATTTTGATGTGTATTTTCAGGGAATGGAATAAATCCTATCATCCTATACTTATGATAAATTTATCGAAAGTCCTTGTTGATCTGTAAAAAATGAGAGCCATTTTCATCCATACTCCTTGATAAATCCTAAAATAATAAAAAGCACTTAAAGTGCTTTTTTATTATCTCTCATTTACTAACAAAATCATCATCCCTTTACTCATCATAAATAGAACCACCAAGTATCTCTCTTGATACTTCTATCCACTCCTTTGTACCGGCCTCTAAATATCCACCCTTTATCAATAAGCCGTTTTTTAAGATAACTCTTCCTACATGGTTTTCATATTGGTCTGCCCATGACACCTCAATCTCATGTCCCTGCACAATTTTGGATAGTTCTTCCATAACTTGTACTGGTGTATCCCAAGCCGTTTCAAATAGCATTGTATTATCATTTATAATTTTGGTTTCTATAGCATTCCATTTCGTATTCCAATTCTTACATCTCCAAGAATACCAATCACAATACCCACATTTTTCATAATTAGCCAAACTGATTTTCCCGGCCTGCATTATTTTTTCCTTTTCATCTTCCGATAATTTTAGAAACTGTTCAGATGCTTCCTTTAATTGAGATTCTATGTCACATCTCTCGTTTCCAGATATACTTCTATAAGCATCAGCGATCGTTTTGAGAAGAAAAGTATTTTTTGTAGGATTGATCCCGTCCTTAATCTTTTCCTTCGTTTCTTGCCACAACAGCAATAGACCGTTCATATTATTTATCGAGTATAGTGAATTTTCAAGCTCTTTAGGCATTGGAATTAACTTGTTAAAATCCAACTTATTATCCGTATAAATATCTAAGTGCTTTAAATTTCCACTCGTTGTTACTTTGTTTACTACATAATTTGGCATATTTTCCTCTTCTTTCTTTAATCTCTATCTTATTTGTAAATCTATCTAAATTATGGAAAGTTTTTAGATTAAATAATAAACGAGATAACCTCCGTTATCCCGTTTATTTTAAAGCCCACTTTTTTGGAGCTCCTCTATTATTTTTTTCTGTTCATAATTTATGTTAGCTGGAACATCAATTTGAATTTCTATATACTGATTTCCTCCATTAATTCCTTTCCCTTCTAACTTTATTTTTGTTCCCGCTTTTGTTCCTTTTAAGATATTTAAAACAACCTTTCCTGAAATAGTTCTTACTCTACTGGTTCCTCCCAAAACAGCTGTACTGAACGGAATATATTCTGTTACAAAGATATCATTTCCATCTCTTTTAAAATATGGATCTTTTTTTATTTTAATATGAATGATAAGATTTCCTTTTTCTCCTCCATTCGGACTTTCTTTACCCATACCTTTTATCTTTATTTTTTGTCCATCTTTCACGTCTTTTGGGATTGTTACTTGTATATTCTTTATGTTTGCATCTCTTTTAACTTCTACTATTCTTTCACATCCGTTTACTGATTCTAAAAAATCAATTTCTAAGGATATCTCTACATCCTGTCCCTTTGTTTTACTCTCTGCATATTCCTTAAACAAATTTTTCATTATATCATTATATTTCCCTCCATAAAACACATTTCCATAAGAGTTAAAAATATCTTCATAGGAAGAAAAATTCATATCCGAAAATGTAAATGTATTCATATTTTGACTTTTATCATATCCATTTCTTTTCTCCTTATCAGATAGAATAGCATATGCTTCTGATATTTCCTTAAACCTTTTCTCTCTGTCCTTATCTCCAGGATTTGTATCTGGATGGCATTCTTTTGCCAATTTTCGATATACCTTTTTTATTTCTTCCTCGCTTGCATCTTTCTTTACACCTAACGTTTTATAAGGATCCATATCTTCGTTCCTCCATATTCTTTATAAACATTTTGAAGCTCTGATGCTTTTAGCATCTTCTTTTATCATTTTATCCAAAAGAGGTCTTAACTCGAAACAAAAAAAGTCATTTAAACTTTTTCTTTCACTTTCTGTTAACTCCTTTCTCTGATGCCTCCCAATATGGCATTGCGGTTCTAATGTCTTTGTTAATAATCCTCTTCTTCCAATTTCAATCTTTCTTTTTGTGTCTGAAGTTAACCTATATACCGGCCATATAAGCTGGATTCCATGTTTTTTACACAATTGGCTATAATTATGTTTCATTTCATCTAGCTCTACAAAAAAACTTTGGCTTTTTCTTGCACCCTCTGCGATATAAGGAATACCTTTTGCCTTCGCATATGCGATTGCTTCTACATACATGGCGGTTCGGCAACAAAGGCAAGTCGTTTCATAAAGCTTAAGCTCTGGGTATTTGAAATATAACTCTTTCATTGTTTTATACTGCTTGGTTTCATCCAATATTGAAATTTGCCAAGAAACAGGCCATATTCCAACATATTTCGCATTCTGTTTTCCATATTTTTTAACAATAGTATTTGCAACATCTTTAACTCTTTCCAAATTGTGGGTACATCCATTATCAAAAGTAATCATCTCCACACAAAAACCAGCTTCTATTAATTTGCATGCAGCTAAATATGAATCCCTTCCACCTGAAAACATTAATAATGATTTCCTCTTTCTATAATTGAAAAACATATCTTTCCTCCTGTAATCCTAATTTAAATTAATATGAACAAAATTTATCTAAGTAACGGAGAGAATACCTCGTTCTTCAGGGCGAGATAGTTCAATCAGAACAAAAAGAGTCCATACCAACCTCTTAATCCCACTTGTTCTTGTGTTTTCGTTTTCTTGAATAAACTTTTGCTGTTTTCATAACTCTTGTTCCGGTGTTCATTCCGGTTATTACTCGATTCTGCTTACAAAATTCTTTATAAGCCTTTATCCCATATTGCTTGATATATATATTCTTATCAATCTTCATACTTCTTCCTCCCTTTTATTCTGAATAGTGGTTTCACTTTAGATATTATGCATAATCTACAGAAAAGATAAAAACACAGGAGAACCTGTGTTTACTTTTATTGATTAATTCTATCAAGATGTTCTTTAATATTTACTTCATATCCTGTTCCAGAAGGTTCATAAAACCGTATTTCATTTAGCTCATCCGGCAAATACTGCTGCTTCACATAATGATTTGGATAGTCATGCACATATTGATATCCGGTATGTCCAAGCTCATTTGCACCTTTATAATGAGAATCCTTTAAGTGTCCGGGAACTGGGTAACTTATCCTTTTTTCTGAAATTGCTATTGCAGCATCAATTGCCTTGATTGCAGAGTTGCTTTTTGGTGCTGTTGCCACATATAGTGCAGCTTGCGAAAGAATAATTCTGGCCTCAGGCATTCCGATTCGTTCCACCGCCAGACTTGCATTGGTTGCCAGCACAAGAGCCATAGGATCCGCATTCCCAACATCTTCCGATGCACATATCATAATCCTTCTGGCAATAAATCGGATATCCTCTCCTGCATAAAGCATTTTCCCAAGATAATATGCTGTTGCATCTGGATCGGAACCTCTCATGCTTTTAATAAATGCTGAGATGGTATCATAATGCTCATTTCCGTTTTGATCGTATTTTACAGCTCTTTTCTGGATACATTCCTGGGCAGCCTCTAAAGTAATACGAATCTTTCCATCAAGTTCATTTTTCTCGGTTGTCATAATCCCAAGTTCTATGGCATTCAATGCCATCCTCGCATCTCCAGCAGATGCATCTGCTAAGAAATTAAGGGCATCCTCATCAATAGCCACATCGTATTCTCCCATTCCTCGTTCTTTATCCTTAATTGCCTTTAAAATCAGATCCTTAATATCCTCTTTTGAAAGTAGTTGAAGTTCAAATAGTCTTGATCGTGATAGTAATGCCTTATTCACTTCAAAAAATGGGTTTTCCGTCGTAGCTCCTATAAGAGTTATCGTTCCATCTTCTACAAACGGTAGAAGATAGTCCTGTTGCATTTTGTTAAACCGATGAATCTCATCCACAAAAAGAATCGTTTTCTTTCCATACATAGCCTTTTCGTCTTTTGCCTTCTTGACAATGTCTTTCATTTCTTCTTTTCCGGCTGTTGTGGCATTGATTTGATGAAAATCTGATTTTGTTGTATTTGCAATTACTTGAGCAATAGTTGTTTTTCCAGTGCCTGGAGGACCATAAAGAATGATTGAACCAATACTATCTGCTTTTATTGCTCTATATAAAAGCTTCCCTTTTCCTATTATATGTTTCTGACCAATAATCTCATCAAGAGTTTTTGGCCTCATCCTTGAAGCTAGTGGTTCATTATTCTTTACTTCTGCAAATTTTAAATACCCATATAAGTCCATTATATCCTCCCTGTTCTTTGCATGATGTCATATTCATCCATATATGCTTTTGCTTCTGGAAGTATCTTTATAATTTCATCCTGTGAGAGACCTCTTGAAATGCCATATTGGATCCATTCAATATTATCCTTATGAATCTGCTGAGCATTTTCAAACCTATTTCTATCAAACGCATTTATGCTTCGGAACTCATTATCATCATTAAATGCACGGTAAAATTCCATCCACAATTCGACCTCTTTCTTAATATCAGAATTAT
The DNA here is from genome assembly GCA_910586425.1 of uncultured Bacilli bacterium. Next base: position 23,572 of record CAJUHL010000020.1, on the reverse strand, counting down.
TCATGCTGACCTCTTTCCTTTTTGCATAATAATCTTGTATCGGACATTTTTCATGACACCCACATCCTTTAGCCTGACTGTTTATAAACTTCATTTCACAATCCAAGTACTCCGAACCCGCATATATTTCTTCCAGTTTTTTTTCATATACTGAATCCGGTTCTATTTGAACTCCCTTACTATTTGTGAATTTTTTATATTTAAAACTTTCACATCCAAAAACTCTTCCATCATACCGGACACACAATTTCCCTTTTCCTGCATAACAATGCTCTTTCCCTTCTATTTGTAAAGGGATTCCTACTCTTACTATACTATCATTCATGATGCCTCTTAACTTTATCTTCAGATTCTCTTCCTCAGCCTTGCTCAACTGCAGCATATCCGCATTCTTTATAGCTCTTCCATGTAGGATAAGCCGAATGAAACTAACACGGTCTACCTTTTGCTCTTTTGCAAACTTTATAACCGAATCAATTTCTGAAATATTAATTTTAGTAGGAACAAAGTGAAGTTCTGTAAATATTCCAACTTGAACACTGTTCTTAATGCTTTCCAATACTAACGGTTGATACCCTTTTGTGCCCATCATAGTGTCATAAATTGTTTCATCAATCGCTGGAAGATCAAAAATCAGCTTATCAACAGAACTATCATGTAATTTTTTTAATAAGTTAATATCCAGGCTATCAACGTTTCCGTCTGGCCCAGAAACGATACCGCTTGTATAAACATATACGGTTAGGTTTCTCTTTTTGGCATATTCCACGATGGACATCAATCCATCATGTTCGAATGGCTCTCCTCCAGATATGCTCAAGGCTTGAGTATCTAGGATTTTGGCAGCATCTATAACTTCCTTTACTTTATCCGTTTCAATCTTTAATGTGCATTCAATACTTGATAAAGAAGAACAATGCAAACATTTGTTCGGGCATTTTTGGATAATCTCTATAGATATTTGTTTCATTTTTATTCTCCTTTTTATCTGTTTTTCATACCTATTATGATTCTTTTCTTTAAACAACAAATCTTAGAAGCATATTCTTATTGAAACTAAACTTCTTTTCTCTAAAGAATGAGATATTTTCTCTATTAACCTTTTTTATAAGCTTCCGTTTTTTGTAAAATTAGGGTATAATTGAAAATACAATACTATTTTAATACCAAGGAGGTAATTTTGAGAAACCATCTAGTTCCACAATTTTATTTAAGGTATTTCTTATCCAATCAAGGTCAAATTAATTATTTTGATACGGTTCATCATGTATTTGGACACAAACCATTAATTGGAATAGCCCAATTGAGTAATACATATTCTGATGAGTTAGAAAAAAAGTTTTCCAAATATGAAAGCGGATTTTCTAAGACCTATGAAAAAATTGTTGATAAACTATTAAAAACAAACCCTACCAATTACAAAATGCCAATATTATCATTAGAAGATTATGATTATTTTCAGGAATACATTTTTGTACAAATGTATCGTACTATTAATGGACGTATTAACTTACGTCGGTTAATGGGCCATATCAAAAAAGATTATCCTTTGTCACTCGATAATCTTAGGATAGAAGCAGAAAAAGCTGACAAAATACTGTTAAATATGCCATTTAAAGATATTTATATAAAAGCCACTGATAAATCTAAACCAGTCATGACCTTTTTTCGCACATTTAAAAACGAGAATTTATTTTGGACATCATCTAATCCTGCTGTATTAATTAATATTTTTTCATTACATAATCCAACGCATGATATTGAAAGTGACAATACTGATTTTAATAGTATTTATTTCCCAATAACACCACATTTAGCAGTCTTATTGATTCCGCCTGAATTAAAAGGACATTGTCCAACTATAGATACTTTTATTGATTTTAATAATCGAATGATTCCTTTGGACAAATACGAATCAGAAGAAAGTGTTAAAAAAATGATTCGAGGAATGAATTGGAGCTTAATGTCTTATATGGATTTGCTAGATACTTATACAAAAAAGAAGACTATAGAAAATATATCAGATAAGGATATAAGAAATTATCATTTCTATTTGATAAGCAAACGATTTTCGGAAACCGAAAAAAAATATCTAGAAAAAGGATTAGGAAAAATAGAAAAGAGGTCTTCCTAGACCTCTTTAAATTCTTCATATATACCTGATTAAACCATTTCTTCAGCTATGATCTTTCTGATCTGTTCCTCATCAAATTCATCACAGATTTCTGTAATATCCTCAACAGACATTCCTTTTCTATGAAGTTTGAGAATAAACTTATACGATGCCTGTCTTACACCTTCTTGTATTCCTCGCTCCATCCCTCGCTCCATCCCTCGCTCCAATGTACGTTCACTAAAACTCATCATGTCATTAACCTCCTCCATTACAGACGTTCCAGAAAAGCCAAGTGTTTCCAATTTTGAATTTATCATCTTTTGATCCTCTGAGCCAAAAATGGCATTCAAAAAATCAATGACTCGGTTTCCAGTTAACGTGCTGTCTGTTCCTAACCTTATTATGATCGATTCCATCAGATTGTAATCTGTTTCAGGAATATCAACCATTCCCAAAACATTCTCTTTTGTCACTTTAAATCTGGTAATAGTGTTAGCTAGATAATCAGCCACATCAAAACAAATCCAGATGGAATATACCTTATACAGCTTATCATACTCCATTGTTTCAGCCACACCATCAAATTCCGATGAAAGCAGCCTGGCACAATAAAAAGCAGCTCGCTTACTTATCGGATAGCCCGGATTATAATTATTCTGCGCTTCAACATCAATGCGGAGATTGATGATGATCTTTTCCGGTTCTTTCCGGACATATTTCTGTTTTGGCAGTACAACAGGTGCCTTGGCCTCAAAGATTACATCATATTTTACAATTCCTTCATTTATGGTGGCGTCTTCCTCTGCGGATCCTATGATGTTTCGGTTTGTTAGATTCTTCGATACATCAATATCATCTCTGATTGTTTCCGGCTCAATATACTTACTTGCGATATCCTCTTCTGATACATCTTTGTATTCAGAAACAACGGCTTTAAGGATACATGCTAGGAATAGCCGGTCTTTCATGATGACTTTGCAGGATGCATCTTGCTTTACCTGCTCTGGCGTCTTCATAGCATTGTGAAGACTATTGCTTAGCTTTGGTTTTTCTTCCATATAGTACCTCATGAAAAAATAACAGGAAGCATACACTCCCTGTTTTCTCCATAACAGAGAACTACCTTACTGCTCACTTTTTCTGTTATATCTTAGACAATATACATTATAATTTTATTATAATATATACGATATATGTTGTAAACATGTTTCACCAAAAAAGAGGCCTTTATTAGACCTCTTTAAATTTTCCATAAATCACCTCATCACCAGAACCTTCTGTATCAGAGTCTTCCTCTTTTGGTTGATTATCTTTCGTATAGTTATTCTGGTAAACAGATGCAAACACATTCTGCGCCTCTTCTGTCAAGGCATCCGCCTTTTCCTTTAATTCTTTTCCAATTTCTGGTGTTACTGTTTGGATATCCTGATGATTTGTGATGTCTTTGATTTCCTTGATCATGGCTTCTAACTTCATCTTTTCAGATGCAGCAATCTTTCCCTCTAGATCTTTTAAATTCTGTTCAATGCTGGAAGCTGCACCCTGAGCTATATTAAAATTATCAATGGCTTCTTTCTGAGCCTTGTCAGCAGCAGCAAAAGCTTGTGCTTCCTTAATCGCCCTCTCGATATCCGCTTGGGACATGTTCGACCCGGATGTAATGGTAATCCGTTGTTCCCTGCCAGTTCCTTTGTCTTTTGCAGACACATTAACAATTCCATTTGCATCTATATCAAAAGTCACTTCAATCTGAGGAACTCCTCTCCTTGCTGGAAGGATTCCATCAAGCCGAAACCTTCCAAGAGTCTTGTTATCTTTTACAAATTCTCGCTCTCCTTGTACTACGTGAATATCCACTGCGGTCTGATTATCTGCAGCTGTTGAAAATACTTGGCTTGCTGTAGTAGGGATGGTTGTATTTCTCTTAATCAGCGGAGTTGACACGCCTCCCATGGTTTCAATTGACAAAGTTAATGGAGTTACATCCAATAAAAGGATTTCTCCAGTACCTGCCTCACCTGCAATCTTACCTCCTTGAATAGCAGCTCCAATCGCTACACATTCATCTGGGTTTAATTCCTTTGATGGGTCCTTTCCTATCACAACTTTTACTTTCTCCTGTACTGAAATCATTCTTGTAGAACCACCTACGAGAAGAACTTTCCCTAAATCAAGGCTTGAAATATCAGCATCCTTTAAGGCGTTCCTTACTGGGATTGTCGTACGATCTGTTAAATCGGCAGTTAATTCATTAAATTTGGCTCTGGTAAGCGAGAGATCCAAATGTTTTGCTCCTTCTGCTGTGGCTGTGATAAAGGGAAGGTTAATAGTTGTCATACTTGCTGAAGACAACTCCCTTTTTGCTTTTTCAGCTGACTCACGTATCCGCTGCATAGCCATATTGTCATGGGATAAATCAACACGCTCCATCCTCTTAAACTCATCAATGATCCAATTTACGATGTGTTCGTCATAATCATCTCCACCAAGATGAGTGTCTCCGTTGGTAGAAAGTACCTCAATAACGCCATCACTAATCTCGATTACAGATACATCAAAGGTTCCGCCTCCCAAATCATATACTAACAGTTTCTGCTCCTTTTCTTCATCAAGTCCATAAGCAAGCGCTGCGGCAGTCGGTTCATTGATGATCCGTTTTACATCCAGTCCAGCAATCCGGCCCGCATCTTTCGTCGCCTGCCTTTGTGCATCGTTAAAATAGGCAGGAACCGTAATTACGGCTTCCGTTACCTTTTCTCCCAGATAGTTCTCGGCGTCTGCTTTTAACTTCTGCAGGATCATGGCGGATATTTCCTGAGGCGTGTAAGCTCGTCCATCAATCATAATCTTATGATCGGTTCCCATATATCTCTTAACTGATGAAATCGTACGTGAGGCATTGGTCACAGCTTGCCTCTTGGCCGGATCACCAATTAACCGCTCTCCTGATTTTGTAAAAGCAACTACCGATGGCGTTGTTCGTGAACCTTCTGCGTTTGTGACAACCACTGGCTTTCCGCCCTCCATTACCGCTACACAGCTGTTTGTTGTCCCTAAATCAATTCCTATAATTTTTCCCATTTCTCTTATTCTCCTTCTTATTTTTAGCACTCTTACAAGAAGAGTGCTAACTTCTCCCTTATTATGGTAGATAACAGCTTTGTTGTCGCAATTATTTTTTCGAATTTTCGCTTAATTTCTCTGCAACAACATCACCTATTCTCAAAAAGCAATTATAGTCTGCTATCAACATAGCAATTTTGTTCTTGATATCTTCTATTTGATTATTCCTATGATAGTCACTATCAAACTCAAGATCTACCGATATTCTATATTTTTCCATTTTATCCTCCAAAAGTTTGATTCCATTTTTATTAATCATAAGTATATGACATATCCTTTGCATCAACCAGGGACTCTAAGATTCATTAGCTTATCAATTATTGCACCCTCGATATCATGTTCTTTCCCATAGCCCTCCTGTATTTTTTCATTCTCTTTTTCTCGTTACCTTACATATAATGTGGTGATTTTTCATACCCAAAATCCTGTTTTAAACAACAAAACTAATCCGGTCCTTCAATCTTGTAAACAAATCGGTTTGAATAAAGGCATCTACCCTTGGATGTAAAGTTACGATTGCTTTTGTTTCATCAACCTTTGGGAGAAACCGATCTCTTGCCTTTGCTCCCAGAAGACACCATACGACATCCTTGTTCACATTTTCAATATATGTAATCAACTCATTCATAAAGTCTTCCCATAGCTTCGTATGGGTATCTACTTTATACTGTCTTACTGTAAGTGTCGCATTTAAGAATATGACGCCCTGTGCCTCTAACTTATCAAACCATATCTTAGGATCACTAATTGGAAAATTCCCAAGCTGTATTTCCTCTCTTAGTGTTTCCATAGATACTTTTCGTCCTGTTTCTGTTAGATAAAGAGCCTTTAAAATATTCCTCAATGAGGTTTGTTTGAATTTATCCGTCCAGCGTTTAATGCTGGCAACTTCAAAACTTCTTCCTGTTGCCTCAGGGATGACTATTCCGCTCTCATTAAAACTGCTTGGATATGGCTCCATCCCAACGATGATCGCCTTCGCAGTTTTGGGATCCTGCTCTAAAAATCTTAATACACGCTCCTCTGACGGAAAATATTTTTCATCTTTAAGAAACTCTTCAATCCGTTTCAATTCTTTCTGTACCTTTTCGTTCAAAAGAAATGGCTCCCAATTTATATGGTATTTATTCACTAGCTTCATCTTTGCGCTCCTTTTCTATTGACTGTAACTGTTTTACTGTATTTTGAAAATTAACAGCATTTGTATAGTCCGTTTCCATTATTTCTATAACAAAATCTGCTTCTGGTATATATTTATAATAAAGTTCTAATAGATATTTCATTAACTCTATATCTTCTATAGTTTCAAACGGAACTCCATGGTTCCTTTGGTTAATGCCTAGTTTCCTTGCATTATTAAAATGAATAATCTTACAGATATCCTTATTCTCTATAAAATATTTCTTAAGCATCTCCTTTTCATCTTTTTTAAAAAATAGATTTTCGTACTCACAAATCAATCCTTCGATCCTTATAGAACTCAGTGCATGGCATACATCAAGCACAGTCCATACCCTGTCTTTAAATTCATCTCTGATTTCTTCTCTTATACTTTTTACGACTTCAGGTACTGACGAATGACGGAATGCTGTGCGAAATTCATGTTTCGAATTCATAATCATTACATTCTCTATTGCAATTTGGCAATGTACATACTTCTCAAACATCATTTCTAAAAATCGCGCAATTTCATCACAAGATATTGGAAGAATTTCATTTCGCAAATGTACAACGACTGTAATCATCCTTTTCTGATATATACCACATGCTTCCGCTACCCTAAATGCATCTTCTAACTTTCTTCTGTTGTTCGTGATAACATCGCTGAGTGTATAATCATTCTTTAAGCAAAAATCAATTTCTGTATCTTCTCCATCAATAAGGGCTGAGTGTATACTTGTAATGGGAATCAGATCCATAATCGATTCATCCACCCAAATATTTTTCTCTAAAATCTGCCATTCTGCTGAAAAGGCTCCCTTTTCTCTTTTATCTATCGCAGACAGCACGTTCGTTATTTTCGCAATTGGTTTTATCATATTTTACCTCGTTTATTTTTATTATGTATTTTTTGTACAAAAATCAAAAAAGGGAACTCCGAGGTTCCCTTTACAGTATTAAATCTGTATTTCCACTTTCATATGCTTGTTTAAAAAGCCATTCCTCCTTTGTTAAAACATGTGAAATTCTATCTTGAAATACCTCTTTTCCGCTATTTTTTATCAATTCATCTGGATCTTTATAAGGTTTCAGATCAAGAAAATGAATGTCGATATTCTGACTGCTTAAAATTGGAATAGCTCTTTGTGCAGCCATTAAACCCGGACCATCAGAATCATAAGATAGGACTACTCTATCTCGATATTTTTTGATTAATCTGGCCTGTCCTTCCGTAAGTGCTGTTCCAAGGCTGGCAACCGCATTCGTAAATCCAGCTTGATGCATGCTAATCACATCCATATATCCTTCGCATAAAATCAGATACTCAAATGGACTCTCTTTCGCAAAATTTAAGCCAAATAAATTTTCAGATTTTTCGAATATCAACGTTTCTGGCGAATTCAGATATTTTGCTTCCTTCCTCTGTTTATTTTCTCTTAAAATGCGACCTCCAAATCCAATATAATTCCCATTAACATCTCGAATCGGGAACATTAACCTATTTGCAAATTTATCTAATGCTCCTGACTCATAAAATCCAATTAGTCCACTCTCCTTTATTTCCATATCCGAAAATCCGTTTCGTCTTAGGCTTGAGTAAAGTGATGTAGATAACTCTCCTGAAAATCCAATTTCGAATTTCTGTATCGTCACATCGTCCAGTTGTCGCTTTTTAATATATTCTCTTACACATTCATATTTCTCAAGATTTTTCTGATAAAAATATGCCGCCCTTTTGTTAATTTCAAGGATTGCATGTTTCAAATTTGTTTCGCAATCTTTAATTTCAATCCGAATCTCTGATAATCGATTAATCGCCTCCAGAAAAGATATCTGGTACAATTCCATAAGAAAATTCACAACATTTCCACCGCGTCCACATTCTGGGCAATAAAAGAACTGTTTTGTTTCGTCTACAATGAATGTAGGTATTCTTTGGCTATGAAATGGACAACATCCTATATATTTTTCACTCTTCTTTAACAAAGAGACATGTTTCCCAATAATTTCTACAATATCATTTTTCGAAAGGATGTTGTTTATATCTTCTTCTGAATAATACATAATTTATTCTCTCCTTCCATCATATACATCTTAATTATGTCTATTTTATTTTCAGTTAAAACAGTTCAACAGCTGATGGTCTTTATCCAGTTGATCTCTCTTTAACATATACCATGTATTAGAATCAGTGGAATCATTCCAAGTACAATCAATATAGTTCCATTCTCCATCTATAAAAATCCGGTTAAACATATGATCCTCATTGCCTACACACTCACAGGGAACTCCTATATTAATACAAATCAAATAAAATAAATTCGAATATCCTGTACATACTGCCTGTCTTTTAGAAAGCACCTCATCTGGTTTATGAATTAGATCTCCTGATTGATCATATTCCAATATTTGAATAATCATATCCTGGATATATGAGATTTTTTCATCTGTAGCCATTCCATCTGTTGATTCCTTTGCATTCAGAACAAAATCATACAATATTTCTATGTTCTTTTGACTATCAGACTCCTTGCCTTCCTGAGGTTTTCTGTAAATTGTTAGGTAGTCTTCTTCTATCGAGTATAATGGAAAATCTGAGCTAAATCCTAATATTGGTAGATTATATTTTAAAACTTCTTCATAAGGGACTGTACATACCTCATAAAAATCAGAATATTTTCTATAATTCTCCGGATGGATGGATGACTTTAAAAACTCGATCTCCATTTCTTTTAACGAATCATTTTGTTCATTTGAATAAAGCGATTCTATCTTTTGACACAGATCACAGCAAGTTCCCACTGCCTGTGTGAACCCAGGTTCTGCAGGAATTGGTACCTCAAATACTGGTTTTGTATTAATAAGACTTAACGTCATTATTAGTATTTGCATTAGCTTTCTCATATTTACACCTTCTTTAAAACAAAAAAGAAGGCATTGCCTTCCTTTTTTCTTTTCATTATTATGTAATTTTAATCTTTGTCAAAACTTAACCATATGAAAGTTGCTGATATCAGATATCTACTGAATTAATACTGCCTTTTGTAATATATCGCTCACATTTCCATGAATAACAAGATCGGCCCATTGATCTCTATTTGTACCTTCCTTATTTATAACAATTAGGTTTGGTCCATAAAAATAGTCAATTAGGTTTGCCGCAGGAAATACCGACAAGCTTGTACCTGCTATAATCAAAGTGTCTGCCTGTGAAATAGCATACAAAGATTTATTCCAATCTTCCTCTGGTAATTTTTCTCCATATAGAACGACATCTGGTCGTACCATTCCTCCACACTGGCACATTGGGATTCCATCGGACTTCTTTATATCTTCCAACAAATAACCTTTCTTGCATTCCATGCAATGATTGGTCATAATAGTCCCATGGATATGATACACCTTTTCAGATCCAGCCATTTCATGCAGATTATCTATATTCTGTGTGACAATCGCTTTTAACTTCCCATCCCGTTCCAATTTTACAAGTGATTTATGTGCATGATTGGGATATACATGATCAATAAGAATTTTGTCCCTATAAAACTTCCAAAATTCTTATGACATTTTGTCCAGGCAATCCTTTGATAACATATATTCTGGATCATATTTATACTTTTGCTTATATAACCCATCTTTGCTCCTAAAATCAGGAATTCCGGATTCTGTGGAAACGCCCGCACCACCAAAGAATACAATGCTATCTGAACTTCGCAGGATTTCTTTCAGCTTTTCAATCTTATTTTGTTCCATTAAATCTCCTTCTCTTTTATTATTCCTAAAGTTTATGCAGTTTAAAATGCAAATTAGGGACTGCATGATCTGATTTATATTTTATAACTTCTGCGTTAAGATATGTTTCTGGAATTTCACAGACTTGCATATTTTTACTCATTCCATATTTATCATAAAGATTTATCGTATCGTCTAGTGCAAGTCTTTTAACAAAATCGTTTAAAATGAAGTAAATTTTTCGTTTCATATTAATCCTCGTCTTTTTGTATTTATTATTATTATGTAAGTTGTTACTTATATTAAACGATCTTTGTAGGTAGCAGATTTTTATCTAACTCTATCAACTAAAACCGGCCAATCTGCAGCAGGAACTAAGAGAAGGCTAGTGAAACAGTTGCTAGGCCGCATGAGAAAATCCATAAAATAAAAAACCGCTTCCAAGCGGTTTTTTATTTGGGCAAAAGTATATCCTACATCCTATTAGCATAATCGCATATTCATTGGCAACAGCAGCAACCAGATTGATGTTTTTTATTTAGCCAGCTCCAGTATTCCTCCACTTTTTACATTATAACATACGGAATTTCCCTCTTCGCTTTCTATCACTGCCGTTCCAGTTCCATCTTTCCTAATATCTGCATGTACCAATTTTGATTTTCCCATCTTTTCCATTTCTGAAATAATTCCAAACAATGTATTTGTCCTTATCATATTAACTCCTTTAAATCGTTCGCAAATATGAAAATTCTTTGATTATTTTAAGATTCGTTTCCATTTTGAAGTCGTTGATTCTGTTATAATCTGGGTTATCAGGAAGTTCTGTATGTTTCTTGGCATACGTAAATTTCTTTTCATATTCATTAAAAATATCCCAAAATTCATCAGATACCTTATATATACCAGTCATCATTTTATCAATGTCTTTCTCTAATGCTTTTTTTCCAAGTTCATACTCCAGTTCATCATTAAACTTTTTATTATTAAATTCGGATCTTAACTTTGCGGCTTCCTGTTCAAAAAATGCAATTGTCTCATTATCGGCCATGGTTAAATATCTTCCATTTCGGATATCCATTAGCAGATCATGCTCATCTTTCCGGTAGGTGATAATCTGTTTCTTTGCTAGAATGTCAATTGCCATCATATATAGCCGAAGAAGATGAGCCATATGTTTCATCAAATGATTATCATCCTTTTTTGTATTCCTCTTGTTCAGTTTGGAATATTCATTAATCACAGTATTCATTTCTGCCATAATACCTCTATAATCTCTTAACGGGAATTTTTTTAAATCAAAATCTACAAAAATTTCCGTTTCAAGATTAGGTCTTGCAGATTTGTCTATGTAAAGTCTAAGACTGTTCTCACCATACCCTGGATAAACCTCAGCTAAGTGATATTTCATATTTCTAATTGTATTTAAAATATGCTTTTCTTTCTCATTTTTCGGATAACTATCACGTGCCATAGCATTTTGTAGCCTCCGAAGCTGCTGATTTGCATATCCTCCGAATGAATTAACGCATCGCTTCGACAGAAACATTTCTTTATTTTCAATCAATTCTTTTCCTACATCAGATAAATATAAATAATGCTCTGGTTTGCATCCTAGCATTTCAATTACATTAGGATTACAATTTTCCATTAACCCAATAATCTTATTGAATGTATAAATTACAGTATCTGTCTCATCGTTAGTAAACTGTTCATAATAGTTTCCTGTCAAAATTTCCTTTGGTAGATTTAGTGCGCAGCCACGGATATCTACATCGCTTGTATTTGTATCCATTCCATAAGCATGGGATCCTCCTAATGTCAAAAGACAAATGTTGTTCCCTAGATGCTCATCTTTTTCAAAAAAAGAGTACCTATCGGTCTTTACTAATTTTTTAATTTCATCTAGTTTCATGTTCTTTTCTCCTTTTTACGATTTACACATTTAGTATGTTGAAAAAAAACACAATAAAAAAAGGGCTCCAAGCCCTTTTTATATCATTTTAATATCATTAAACATCATGCGATACTTTTCTCCGATCGCACGGTCATCATGATAATGTCCAAAATAATGTTTTTTGAATGTAAGATTTTTTAAAACTTCCTCTAAATAATTGGTTAGTTCATTTTTTTCATATAATCCATGACCAAATGTTGCCTGAATATTTGATGAGCAACAATGAGTAATTATATAATCTACTTTCCATTTGTTTATAGAAAGATTCCGGAATCCTTCTTCATATTCTTCTTTTGATGGCATTTCCTCTTCCCACCAAGATAGTCCCTTAACTCGATAGGGCAGATTCTCCTTGTTTAACCATCTCTTTTTTGTCTTAAAGTCCGAATCTAGCGGATCAAGAATTCCTCCAGACACATCATGACTCTGGGCACCGCCAAAGGTAAATATCTTTTTTTGATCAATCTCATATACCTGCCCACGCATCAAGTGTATGAGATTCTCACGGATACGATGAATTTTTCCACCATGCCATTTAGTTATCTCATAAGAATTAAGTAGATGAAAATTTTCATGGTTTCCATCTACAAAAAGTAGCGTGAAGCTTTTATTAGACAGCCAATCCAACCAATATCTCTGCTCTTTAGAATCGTCCCATAAACCAAAATCTCCGCAAATAATCATATAATCCTCTCTTGTGAGATTTTTTTGTTCTGGAAAGTTTGCCATATTGAATTTCTGATATTCCATATGACAATCACCTGTCACAAAAATCATATTACTCCTCCCATGTTATTGCAAATTCCTCAGTCCCTTTATATTTTTCATAGATTTCCTTTGTTACTGGATGTATCTTAATATTCGTACACCCTGTTTTTTCATGTTCTCTTTTTATGGCACTAGCAAACCCATCCCACAAACTTTCATCAAAAAACGTATTAAAATCGCTTTTCCATGCCACAAAATCATATTGCTCTTTTCCATCCATTTCATAAACCGTAGATAAGTAAATTTCTATGTATCCAAGTGGAGCCTCAAGAATTTCCTCGTCCGACCCACATTCAGTATACTCCTTTTTTGAACAGCATTCAACCTCAAGAATCTGATAGCCATCTGCCTTATATTTTTCTACAATGCCTTTTTTTATTTCGGTATAATATTCTTCCGTTAAGGAGCCAAAAATAATACCGGATGCATTTGCTCTTAAAAATTCATCTCTTCCATTCTTTACTCCTGTGCATCTGAAGTACATATCTACATAAATAATTTTATTCATCAAACTCTCTCCTTTTATCATTTATTGTTAGTATGTAAAAAAAACAGAAACAAAAAAGCGCTGTGAAAGCACTTTTTATAAAACTATTTTAATAATTTCTGTATTTCTTGAATATAGCCCTGAATCTTTTCCACTTTATCAGAGCAAAATTCTGTATTAGCCGAATCAATTATTTCGCTTAAATTCCTTACCAGATCGATTGCTTTCATTCCAAGCAAGTGCTTTTCTATATAGAGTCCATTATCTAAAGCAAACATCTCCATAGGAGTTCCTTCGGAAATACCTAGAACCTGTCGGATCTCTTTCGGGATCACAATTCGGCCAAGATCATCTACTCTGCGGATGATTCCGGTTACATTTACAGAGAAATTGTCCTTCCCAGTTCTTCTTTTTAGCATCTCATCATAGATGATTTTTTCAACATCCTCCATCCTTACACATACTTTTCCAGACTTATCCTCTTTAAATTGCTCGCACTCATGCAGGGACTGCAATATTTTTTCCAACATATTCTCTTTCCTTCCTATCCTTTTTGATACTATCAACTGATTTTTTGTAGATTCTTTCTGCTTTATCATAAATTTTTATTGCTCTAGAACGATGCAAACACTCATTATTTCCATGATCCGCCATGTTCTTTAACATCATTTCCACAAACAGCCTTGTTTGAGGATGCATCGCAATTGGTTTCGAACATTTCTTTCTCCACCATTCATACTCTCCTTGGTAAGTAAAATTATCCTTTCCATAAGCCATCCCAGCTCCAATATAATCACATACAAGCTCAAGGGCATCTTTAAAAGGCATCTGCAGAGGAATTCCGCCCTTATCAAAGTTATCCTGCCAATACTCGTAATGATGACGATTTCTTCCCTTATGATGCAGCCAGGCTTCCGAATATTCATTCTCCTCTTTACACGCATCAATTGGAGAACGATTTCCCTGATAATACTTGACACTCTCTAAAAATTCTGTCGGAGAAAACTTTGACAGATCATGCAAGATTCCTCTGACAGGCATTCCAGCTACAAGGCAATTTTTCAATACATATTTTTTGTGACAACATACAGTTTTTAAATGTGCGATAAATTTATTCATAACTCTTTCCTTCCAAAAAACTTTCCTATTTAAAGCTCCTTCCTTGTTTATCCATTAAATTATGCAATTATTGAAATCTAAATAATTTTCTGTTTTTTCTGATTTCAAGCATACTTATCTAAGAAGACAGAATATAGGAGGAAAATCTTTATGTATCGAATTATTGAAACACAGACAGGAAAACCTATCACTACCGATAGTGTTGCGTTCACTCCAACTGGTAAAATTCTTGTTATTAAAGAGAATAGTTATGAATTCGCTGACCCTGCAAAATTCAAATTAGTAGAATATCCGGTTCCAGAAAAAGCACAATTTTGTAAACTATTGAAAGCAATGGAAAATTTAGATAAGAAACAGGATAAAATCTATTCTGTTTTACAGGAAACATGCGAAGACTCCGCACTTTATCTTCCATCTGTAAAAAATGATATCATTTCATATCTCACCGAATGTTTTCATGACAAAAGCGAATGGATTTGGTATTTCATCTGTGATTTGGATTATGGAACTGCCTGGAAACCTGGGATGGTTACTTATGATGGGAAGGATTACAGTCTTAAAACGTATGAGGAACTTTATGATCTCTTAATTGGGAACCTATAAAATAAAAAACCAGCCGATGCTGGTTTTTTTATTTTAATCAATCCTGGAAAAAATCACTGCGCTACAGACTCCTATAAGCAAGCTATATACATTAAGTTCGATTATGTTAAGCGCATTTCCAAGCCAAATTTGATTTGCATAAATTAATAGTTTACATAAAGAAAAAGTTATGACTGCAGATATGAACATTCTTTTGCCCGTACTCATTTTGTCTCCTTATATTCTTATATTCTCACTTCTAATGTTATTATATTTCAAAATCTTCTGGACGTGGGCCAAAAAAGATAGATGAAAGAAGTCCTCCAATAGAACTGCATATGCCTATGCAAGCATCATTTATCTTTCCTTTAAATATAATCGCATTTATCATTACGATTCCCAACACAAGAATAACTGTTACAATTGTAGATCTTAAAATCTTTTTAACGGCTCTCATTTACTTTCCTCCAAACCTTTTTGATATTCTCTGTTTTTCCTTGATATCTTTAGTATGGATTTATTTTTGTGAATATAATGTCTATTATTATATAATGAAATTATTTTTTCTTTTTCCTTAAGTACCAAATAATATAAGAAAGGGATAATCCCAATACAAATATAACAATCACAAAGTTAAATGAATCACCAGTTTGAGATAAATGAATGTTTCCTTTATCATCTTGAAAAAAGAGGTTATCCTTTGGGCTTTCTGATTCATTTATTTGAATTGTCGGAGAATCATCTAGGTCTTCCTTTATAGGATCTCTATCTGTTTCTTCCTTTTCTGGCATCTGAGTCCCTGGGTTTAATGGTTTAGGTGAAACTAATTCAAATTTCGGTTCTATCTCATAAAACCACTCCTGCGTATTACTTTCCGAAAGTTTCATTGGCATTTCAATAAGAATGCTATTCATTCTATATTTGCTATTTGGAACCAGTTTTAGAAAATAAACACCTTTTTCCATTCCTGACATGACAAACTCACCATCAGAAGCATGATAAACAGTTCCTTTGATATTCTGATGCGAAGCTAGGTAACGTTCGATTTCTTTTGCTTCTATAGATGATAAATCGTTGAAATTAGTATTTTTGATAAAGTTATCATCTGAATCATAGACTCCGATCTGATATAAATTCACGCTAAGCCCGTCTATACAAAATACTTTAATAGACCCAAGGTTATCGTCTGCATAGGCCGAAAACGTTGCCAAAACAATTATGAATAATAAACATTTTGCTAAAACGGAAACAATCTTTTTTTTCAACATTTTATATTCTCCTTCTTAAAATGCTGCCATTTTATTTTAATTTTTTCTATCTTTTATAATTGTATAATGAAAGATCTTCACAAAAATAAAAAGAGGAGATGACTCTCCTCTTTTTATTTTTGTTTTAATGCTCTCCTTAAAATATGGGTTTCTAAGTCAGCCTGCCTTGTCGGAATTGGTATATAGCTCTCTTTTGTCGATAACTTCAAAACAAGTTCTGTAGCTTCTTCTAGAGTAATTTTATTTCCAACTGAAACAAACGCTGGTTTTACTCCTTCCCTAGTCCTCACAGCTCTACCAAGCAGTTCTCCATTCACATAAATATCCGTATAAGCACCTTTCCTATCTTGTGGCATTTCAAAATTAACGTCATCGATCTTACAATACTTTTTAGCTACGCCTATAGATGGAACATCTAAATCAACACCTATTTTTACAGCTTCACCTGCTTTCCTTGGATGAAGCATTCCATTTCCATCTATCATAGCAACATCTGGTTTCTGCTTTAGCTTATTCAACGTTTTTATTCCTATTTCGGATTCTCGATATGATAAGAACCCGCTTATGTATGGAAAATCTACAATTCCAATAGAATTCACTTTCTCTATTATCTTATCCTGAACTATATCATATAGTATACAGGCACAACAACATCGTTCTATATCATTCTCCATCCAGTAAGCAGTATCGATTCCAGCTACATATCGGACAGGCATTTCTAATTCTGTAATTTTGATTCGTTTAGCTAGATCGATCTGTTCTGCTATAAGTTTTTCTTCTTGTATCATTTCTCCTTTTCTGATCCTTTCTATTTAGTAAAATAATGTAATTTTTTCGTCAGAAGTAAATTTCACCAGAGTAAACTTAGTATTTTTGTTTCTGTGTACATGAAACGGTTCTTAATATTTTACTTACGTTTTCTTTTTCTTATCTTTTCAGGTTCATAACATAAACCTGCAATTAATGCAATCCCTAACACCCAATATAAATAAATTCCCTTTCCTCCAGTTTCTGGCAGAATTGCGTCATACCCAGCATATGTATTGCAAATATTATATCCATCATAGCTTGTTTCATATCCTTGAACAGGAAACTCTCTCACAATATATGTAATTTCTGTTCCATCTGCATGGAAAACTGGCAGTTCTTTAAACTCATATTTCCATTCTTCATATTCACTTACTTGTAGTTTTTTTATTAAATCATCATCCGAAAATAATACAATTGTTATGGATTCCGGTCGATTCATCCCTTTTCCACCATCTACCCAGGTTTTCTCACCTATAATATCTTTTACCAGAGTGTTTTTCACTTCAAAATATGTATTATCATAATTTAAGTATGATTCTATATATCCCTCTGGAACATCACTCTCAGTAATTTCATATTCAATTTCAATTCCATCTTTATTATAGATTGGAACATGAATAAATTCAAGTGTCCAGTTATCTTCTACAGTTTCTTCTGGCTCCTCTGTTTCTGTAGAATCTTCTGTTTCTTCGCTTCCATCCGTATCCTCTATTGTGGTATCATCACTTTCGACCTCTTCGCTCTCTTCAATTCCCTCATCTGAATTCGATACAAGATCGAAAGTAGCCTTATCTGCGTTCTCTTTTTCGGTTAATGATTCGTTTTCTACCTCTTCTTTCCTTGATGGCAATGTTTCAGATGGTATCAGTCTTTTGGTTTTCATCTTTTCATTATCGGAAAGCACTATTTGTGTATCTTCTATCGTGCCGGGAAACTCTTCAGACTCAAATGAACCATCATCATCAAAAAGAAACTCTTCTTCTATTTTTGATAATTTTAAAGACGCAGATTTTATAGCATTAGAAGATGTTGCGTTTGTCGTATTCGCTGGCGTTGCCATTTTTACAGCATCAGATGGTGTCGCAATTATATTAGGTTCTTCCTCGATTTTTTCATCCTCAATAGCTTCTTCCTCAGCCAGAGACACTTTTTTGAATGATTCTGACATTTCTCCTTCCCATACAATCGTATTAGTATCCTTTTCTTTCAGTTGGATCCATATGGATTCTGGTCGTTTCCCATAATAGTCACTTCCATCCTCCCATACTTTTTTTACCACTAATTCCTTATATTCGTCATCCAGAACTTCTCTTAAGGAATTTGTTATAACATAACTAAAATCACCATTATTTTCTATTGTAGATATATAGTTCCTATTTTTTAACTCTTCTACATTGTACTCTATTTCTTTTCCATTTAAGTTAACAGAATCTAAATTCTTAAAAGTTACACTCCATGAACCATATTCTATATTTTCTGTATTCTCCTTATCCGGAAATTCCATTAGATCCGCTCTTGCAATCTCTCTTCCTTCGGATTTCAAAATAACAGTAATCGATTCTGGGCGTTCTGATAAACTATCATTTTCCCATTCTTTTCTAACATAGATATTAATTGGTTCTATATGGGTATTAATAATTTCCGATTCATTTTTATTAATTGAATTATATTTTATAATATAGTTATCGAATGTAACTTCCTCTATCACCTGATATAGGATTTCTTTTCCGTTGATATCATATATTGGAACATCTGTAAATGTATATTGCCATGTACTTTGTGATACCGCATCGGCAGCCGATAAAATAGCAGAATCCATTATTTCCTTTGACTCTGCATTTATTAGAACAACTGAAATTTGTTTCGGTCTGTTTTCATTATTATTATCATCCCAAATTTTTTTTACGGAATAGCTTGTCTTTCCATTTAATATTTCATTGTTGCTTGGAATGGTAAAGCTCATATAGCAGCATGATCCAGCTCCACCTCGTTCAGAAAAGTATACTGACATTGTATGTTTTTTCTTCTGGTCATCTAACATTCCTCTCTCGTCCATCCATTCCCTTAAATCTACATAAGCTCCAGCAGAGGAATGAACACCTCCAAGGTCTACATCTTTTACTAATTCTCCATCAATATATAACCAGAAATCATCATCTCCACGGAAATAGTAATCCATCGGTCCAATATAATCTCCAAGCACAAAATCAATCTCATAGTGCATTCCTAATAGCCAGTTGTGTTTTATATTCTCTCCCAAAAGGCCCTCTTCATCATTTGTAGAAAACCCAAAGTATCCTTCATAATGACTATCCTCATCTTTCCCAAAGAGAGGATCTTTCCCTTCATAGTCTGGGTAATCATCTAATGGCCAGAATAAATTGGAATACAGCTTCCTGGTACCGTTTGCGTTCTTATATGATATTTTCACATCTTCCAGGTTTGATAATACAGCGGAATTATCGGATGAATACACAGTAGATAACGTATAGGTGTTTCCTGATCTTGAAAATCCCAGTTTGTAATCATCAATATACTTTTTAGCAATCCTATCGTTAATTACAATGTCCTCTTTTGTAAATAGTCCTGGATCCGCCACATTAAATTCAATTTGTCCATCATTTAAAAATTGCTTGGCAATTCCTGGCTGCACATATTGTCCAGAAAATACTCCTATTCCTGTAAACATATGATTTACAACATTAGGGTGTCCGACAACGATCCGGTTTGTATTTCCATCTGTCAAACTTAACGTATTCATCCCTTTCCTGGTAACATTTACATTTTTATTATTTGGCTTCGTATCTGTGCCTGGTGCGGTTACGTTATAGTCAAAAAACTCCACATCACTGATAATCTCTTTTTCCACTTCCACATAATGGAGTTCTATAATATCTACTCCACTATCCGAGAGTCCTATGACAGGATCCGGATTCTGTTCTGTAGGAGTAATTCTTTGCCCATTAACCATTAAATAAGCTATCTTATAGTTATCTTCCTTATAGGTTTTGCTGAAATTTTTATGAATGGAGCTAAATAAAATCTTATCATCAGAATATAAAAATTCTGCAACTTCATCATTATATATTTTCTCTTCATGCGTATTATAAGTGCCATCTCTCTTAGCTCCAATATGAAGGGTTCCATTTATGTCAACTTCAGACAATCTTGTAATCGGGTGGGTACTCAAATACTGATTTTGCACATTTGTTGAATGTTCTTTTACATAGTCTTTGATTGTTGCCCAGTATTCGAAGGTTATCGTTCTTCTTGTTTTTATATCTGGATCAGCGAATGCGTGAAATGTAAAATTGCCAAGCAATAGCGCACCTATTAGGCAATATGCAATTAAAACTTTTATTTTCTTTTTTATAGACAGCATCCTTTGACTCCTTTCTATTTGATTTCATCGTCAATACGTACTCCTCTTATCAGAAGCCTGTGAGAATTAATTCCATAAGGAGTACATGTAACTAGAGTAACATAATCTTTCCCATTTTCGATATAAATGGCATCTGCTTCCGTTGGCTCAACCTCAAGTATCTGATCTACTTGATACTCCATATCGTGATTCAGTACATGCATATGGAATCTGTCACCAACTTTCATTTTATCCAAATGTGTGAAAAGTTCAGCACTTGGAAGTCCTCTGTGTCCACTTATTACACAATGAGTTCCTTCTCCTCCAGTTGGCAGGGAAGTCCCTTTGATATGTCCGGCTCCTGACTTTAGCACAGTTTCGTCCGTTCCGTGGTAAATAGGTAATCTCACGTTGATTTTAGGAATTTCCACAATTCCCATAACGCCAGTGCCAGATATATTTAATAGGTTATCATATTCTATATCCTGTTCTTGTGTAGACTCAAGCAGGCTTAAAATACTTTGGCTTGCTGCCAGCTTTTCATTATAGGAAACTGCCTTTTCCCATTCTCCTTCATAATCAACCGCATCTTCCACACTTTTATAATACTGGGTAATTACATTTTTTTGCTGCATTTTATTTAGCAGATCACTTAATTTTGGATATAGAAATATTCCTGCGCCAATTAGGAAAAAAAGTATATAAATTATATTTATCAATTTCTTTTTATCCATCTTTTTATCAAAAGGCCTATTGTCAAAATAGGCCTTTTTCTCCTTTTCTTCATTGTTATAATCTTGTTTCTTTCTAATATTTAAATAGACTCTAAGAGATTCAGGCTTTTCGTTTCATGCTTTTGAAAATATTGATTCCTGCTATTGTCATAATTAAAAGACCTGCAAGATAAAATACAACCGTTCCCATTCCTCCTGTAGTTGGTAAAAGCTGTCCGGCTGTATTACTGACATTAAATGAAATAACACCGGTGTTTGCGGTTGCTGTGACATTAACCGACTCATCACCAACTGACGCTTCTGCTCCTAAGAAAACCAAGGTTTCTGTCCCATCTGAAATCTCTTCCGGAACTTCAGCGGTAATAACAATCTTCACCATATCAAGAAGTTTCTTATATCCGATTGGAGCTACCGTTTCTTTGAGATAGTAAGTCCCATCAGAAAGACCCTTTATTTTAAAAATCCCATCGTCACCAGTTACAATATCTTCCGTTCCGTTCTCTGAAACAACATAGCTTCCATCTTTCTTTTCCAGCTTTACCTCTTGCGTTGCTTCCGGATCTCGATACAACTTAAACTCCGCTCCTGGTAGAGCCACAGCTTCTTTCCCGATTTTCTTAATATCAAGTTCGATGGTATATACTTTATTCTGATCAGTGGTAGTCTTATTTGTACTGTCACTATATGGATCATTATTATACTCAAGGGAAGCTTCATTCAAGTTTCCGGTTTCACCAATTACGGCATCTGATTTGACAGTACAAACATAGATAGATTCAAGAACAGCACCTTCCTTATCCTCTAAGTAGTCACCAATAAATACGATCTCCATGCTGCATTCATCTTCAAGACCTTCTGTTCTTAATTCATAATGATCTGTTGCAACGGTTTCTGTCTGTCCATGACTTGTAATCTTGACAGTTACGTTTTCTGGAATTGTCAATCCAGAGTCTAAAGTATCATGAATCGTATAAGTATCCACTTTTGCTGGAACATCCGTTTTTATTGAGAAAGTTACCTCCTCTCCGATTTCAGCCATGACAGAGTCTACATAAACTCCATTGTCTATAATCTTCTTCGTAAGAGTCGGGACCTTATCTGCCTTACGGTTAATCATAATATCACCATCTACAACCGAATTGATGATATGATGGGATACATATTCAGAATTTTCAGTTGTGTCTTTAAGCAGATAATAACCATAGGGAAGTCCCGTTAAGCCGCTTTTCCCATTTCCGATGGCATCCGCTGCAATTCCATTTTCTGCAATTTTACGATATACCTTTTCAGAGAAATCAATTAGTTCATCGGAATCATCTGCATATCCCTCTAATACAGCGATGATTTCGGTTTCTGATGATTTCCCGGTTATCTCCTGAAGGATCATTTCGTAATCACTATTTACTGTGTATGTTAGAGCATCCTGGTCTCCATAATTTGAACGTGATGCATTTAATAATCTGTATGCAGCATACGTATCTGTTTCATTTCCGTCTTTAAATGTAATAGAGCCTGTTTGGTCTGCCATCGCTGTCAGACTTATAGCCGATACTGCTGTTAAAGCTATTGCAGTCAGTATTGCTTGTAACTTTTTTAATTTCTTCATTTTTTTACCTTCCTTTTGTAATAGTTTGTTTCACAAATAGCATGAAATAATCACTTGCTGTTAACCCGGAAATATAACCAAAAAGTAAAAAATTCTATATTTTTACAATCTATATAAAATTTATTCAAATAAAAAGAGCAGGATACCTGCCCTTTTATCAATTCTATGTTTTTTTGTCCTATCTCAATAGCTTTTCATTTTTAAGATTAATCATCCGTGATCGTCTACTCTATAGATCGGAAATCTAAAGATATATCTTCTGGTGAAATATGAGGCTATATAACCATGTGGAACTGACCATCAAATTTATAGACATGATCCGATAACTTATCCCATGGTAATAGATATTCCATATTAATGGATTCTACCATCTCCTTAAGCATTTCTTCGTTTATACCTTGCCTTGTAACAAGAATAACTTCATGCACGGAACTTGGCAATATGTAGTAGCTTGTACCTAACCTTTGATATATTGATTCCAGAATAGCATGGGATGCAATGGAAGCTGCTCCATTTTTTAAATGTTCTGTAGTCAATACATACATGTCTTGACAAACTTTATCTAAAGGCCTTAAGAGATGCTGGTTTATTATATCATCCATATCATACAAACATATCGAATCCTCCATGGATTTTTTTGTAACGTCAAATATTTCATATTGGGACATTTTTAATTGATCTAACATTTCATAAGTAACATCTATACACACTTTTTCATTGATCCACCATTGTACATACACAGCTAAGTCCT
>CAJUHL010000019.1:1167-31868 GCA_910586425.1 uncultured Bacilli bacterium | reverse complement strand
TCCCAAATTGCTTCTTTAATTTTTGGCTATTAACTAGCACAACGGGTTAAATTATACACTAAATAAAATGTTGGGAAAAGAAAATAATTACAATATAGTAGAATAAAATAAATTGAACAAAGAGAAGAAATTTATGATTAGTCATGAAAAATAATATGATTATATATGTATCAAAAGATGGTAATGTTAAAGTTGATGTTAATGTTCAAAATGAAGATATATGGATGAGTCAAGACGTAATGGTTGAGACGTATAATTTTTCGTTTGGTGACTTCATTCTCTTACACTAGGTTCAAATAATGCGACAAAGTCTCCTGTTCCCCCTATAAATGCACCAGTAGTTGATGCAAAATCAATACTTGTATCAAAGTTGGTTTCGCTTGTTTTGACACCATTTTGATTGATGGCATATTCTAATGTCATCGCAGGCATACCGCCTTTTCTACCTGCAATAATATGTTTTCCTTTTACGTTTTCAATTTTAAAATTTTCCATTTTTTCTCTTGCTACTAAAAAACTTCCATCTCTTTTGGTTAAAGCTGCAAAGCTTTTTAGATAATCTTTTTCTCCATTATTATAGACATAGATAGTTGCTTCACTACCACTGAATCCAATTTGGACATCCCCAGATAAAACAGCAGCTGTTACTTTATCTGCACCTGATGTCAAAATGATTTCTACATCTAAACCTTCTTCTTCAAAGTATCCTAATGCATGTGCTAGATATTGTGGTGCATAAAATATAGAGTGTGTTACCTCGGCAACTTTTACTTTTTTCAAATTAGATTCTTTCTTTGTAGTTGCTAATACAATACATAGTATTGCGACTAGTCCAAGACAAATAATAGAATATATAATTTTTTTCAAATCACATTCCCCTTTCTTTCTCCATATTATATGAGAATACTATCTATAAGTGATGGGCATAGTACACTTGTCTTTATAATCTTTTATACATTTTAGTGATAAAATTGATAATTTTTCATATAATTTTATTGACACTTTAAAATAAGTTATGATATAATCAGTTTGTCTTTGAATTAAAGACTTATTGGGGAATTAGCTCAGCTGGCTAGAGCACCTGCCCTGCACGCAGGGGGTCAAGGGTTCGAATCCCTTATTCTCCACCAGATTAACAGCAAACTCGAAATATAAAATGCTATGTTTCGAGTTTTAATATACAAAAATCATGTGAAAATATTTATTATTTAAAAATTACTTTTTTGTTCTAAAACACACTTGTATAATGATATAACTATTATACTCGTTTTATTATGTAGGTGATAGCTGTGAAAAATTATAAAATATCCTTAAATGATATAGATTCTAATTACTTCCATTTTACATGGGAAAGTAATTTATCTAGTATAGAAGAAAAAGGGTTGTTACCTAAAAAAGGAAAGCACGCTAAATATATAGAAGAAACAGAAAAGGTATTTTTTGTTCAAGGTCTTGATAATTTATTAGTTTTATTTGATAGTTGGATAAACGTTTATAAAAAGATTCCTCTTTTATCAGGTTTAAAAATAATCTATGGATTATGTTCAAAATTTATGCGTTCTAAATATTTTCCAATGTTTTTAGTTGATTTTTATTTTATGCTGATTAAAAAAAGTAAACGACATAAAAAATATGCTTATAAAATATTTGATAAATTACTAGATGAGTGCGTTTTATTACATCTTGATCTTGAAGAAAACATAGATTTTAATTTTTCTGATATCGATCAAATCAAAGCTAGAGGCTATAGAAAAAGACATCTAATAGAATTAGGTTACTCTGAAAAATACTCTGATATGAATTCAGATAAAATGGATAATTGGAATCTGCACACTCTAACTAATAAAGGAATTAATCCTAGTAAGTTAAAATTGTGTTCTATAAATAAATCGACTAATATTAGAAATATTTTGAACTATATTTTAAAAAATACGAAATTAGATTTAAAAGATATTTGTCCAAATTTGTATGATTATTTAAATAGAGTTAAGTAATGAAAAAGTCGTTAAAACGGAGAGTTGTATATTGACTATATCACTGAACGTTTTATCATATTATTAATAGGGTGATGGTAAATATGTATGGTAATATTAATTTTATATTTCAAAGTCTTAATAGGAAAAAAATAACAATCTGTTTACTAATAGAGGCATTTCTAGATTTTATTTACTATTTTGTTCCATTTGCTTTTACTTTATTTTTAACTTTGCCTTTTACAGTTGAAAAAGCAATTATTGTTATAGCTATTTTTATGATTTCTAAAACACTTCGTGTTATAGGAAATTACTTGTTAAGAAAATATAGCGATAATTATTTATATGAATATTCAAATGTTCAATATCAAGAATATTATAAGAAATTAAATAAATTACCAGTTGAAACAATCTCCAAATACCAAACTGGATATTTTGAAAGTATAATTGAGAAAATTAGTAAATTAGTAAAGAAAATTTTACAAGCAGAATATGTAAGTATAGTCATAACCTTTATTTTCCTATTTTATACACTATACAATCAGTCAATAGTATTATTTATTAGTTCTTTTATAACAAGCGTTGCTTGTATATTCTTAAGTATTAGAATATTAAAAAAAGCAAATACTCAAGTAGAAAAATTATATGATCAAGAATATGAGTATTCGTCTGTATATAATGATTTTATAAGTAATATTCGAACAGTAAAATTACTAAATAATGATAATTACTTTGTGAATAAAATTAGCAAAGAAGGTAAAAAGCGTTATAACGAAAACAAGAAGTATGTAAGGTATTATTCTTTTGAGGAAGCAATACGTAATATATTAATAGTTGTACCATTTTTTTTAGGACTTATAAAAGCTGCTATAGATTTATCAAATGGAATTGATACACTTGGAATAATTACTTTCTATATTTCATTACACGTAGAAATGGGATTTGTGTTTGAAGAATTATCTGGAACTATAATAAGTTGGTATGAGCTTAAAGCGATTAAAAATAAACTCACATCTATATTTAAAAATTTAGATAATAGGACAGAATGTAAAACTTTTAAAGAAATTAAATTATCTGATATTGTGATTCAATATCCTAAATCCAATTTAGAAATAAAAGTAGATAACTTTGTAATCAACGCAAATGATAAAATATCCATTACAGGACAATCTGGACAAGGTAAAACATCTCTCATAAATTTAATTTTAGGAAATATTGATTCTTACAAAGGACAAGTTGTTATAGACGACAAAAATTTAAAAGCTGCTAAATTAGATATTGGGACAGTAAGTCAAGAAATCGAACTATTTAATATGTCTATTAAAGATAACTTATGTTTAGACAAAAAAATATCAGATGAAGAAATCATAAATTATTTAGAGGAATTGGAATTAAATGAAATATTGTTATTTGAAGATAATATTTATACTATTGTTGGTGAAAAAGGATTAAAACTATCCACTGGTCAAAAAAGAAGAATTAATATTTTAAGAAGTTATTTAATGAATAAAGATATTTATATTTTGGATGAACCCACTTCTAATTTAGATAAGCATACTGAAGAAATAGTTGTCAATTTTATTCTAAAGTATTTTAAAGATAAAACCTTAATAATTGCTACACATAATGAAAAAATAAATGAGATATGTAATAAATTTTATAGATTTGAAAATCATAATTTAATTAAGCTGAAAAGATAAGATCCATTATTGAGAATATCAGAAAAGTTATTTATAAAAATCCTTACCCAATAATATAATGTAACTTATAAAATGAAACAAAAAGAAATTTGGTTTTAAACTTAAAATCTTTTTTTATAGGCAACATCTTTTTAGAAGCGAAGAAGGATTCGTTGTAAATTACCCTTTCATTTATATGCAGCAATAAAAAAACAAATAAGTAAAATCTATACCTATTTGTCAATCGTTTGGGTATTTAGAAAAAAATTTTAATATGTAGTTAAACGATATAAGTGAAATGATGGTCTATTGAATAATCTAAAATTGATAGTCGAAACGCCGATACCATTTGAAATAAAAAGTTCGGTTTGATTGAGTTTATAATGAGACTTATAGTAAATTTTGGCTCCTTTTGGTAACCAAATAGGGCCAATCAAAGGGAGATTTACTTGTCCATTATGGGAATGTCCTGCTAGTACGAGATCAAACTCATTGACGTTAATTTGGTTGATGTAATCTGGCTCATGTAATACTAAAATTTGGTAACTAGGGTGGATTGCTTCTTCTGATAGCGATTCTAAAAATTGATTGGTAGCTGCCAATTTTTCATCTATTGTTTTTTCTCCTTTTAAATTAGTGCTGATTCCTGTTAATAAGATATAATCATTACTTTCTTTATAAATAGTATCATAAGTATCATTCAAATCTATAAAGCCACTATTTTCTAATATAAAATTCCATTGATTTAATTCATAATCATGGTTTCCTTTGATGGCATACTTACCAATACTTGCTTTGATTTCTTTTAAAATAGAACTGATTTGATCTGCCATTTCTCCTGTTACTTTAGTATCTTTATCAATTAAATCACCAGAGAATATTACGAGATCTGGTTTGGTTAAATTGATTGTCTGAACCAAATATTTGAGTTCCTTTTCAAAGGTAATTCTTCCATAATGAATGTCTGAAATATGAACAATTTTAAGGCCATGCATACTTTTTGGAATATTGGGATTGGTAATTTTATATTCTTTGACTTTTAAACCAGATGTCCCAATATATCTGCTATAGAGAAGAAAACCACTAATTAGTAGTATAATACCCATTACTACAAGTATAATGATTTTTTTTATATTGTGTTTTTGGGGTGTAGCCTTTTCCAAAATAGGCTTTTCTTTTTCCATATGTTTCATAGTCTCACCATACTCATTATAGCACAAAAAAAGACATTGTCTTTAAGAAAAGAAGAGTAGAAAAAATTGTAAAGCAATTAAAAGTCCATTGTGCATAAAATGCAGTCCGATGGAAACAAAAATGTTATCTGTTTGTGCTAAAATATACGCAAATATAATACCAGGTGTACAATAAGGAATTAAATATAGCAGTTCAGATAGTGATTTCATATTGGATGATATGACGTGTAATCCTCCAAATACAAGACCTGATGCAATGATAAACAATAACTTATTGGGAATAATATTACGAATCCCTTGACGGAATACCAGTTCTTCTACGAAAGGGGCAAATATTACAGCGGAAAAGAAGATATAAATCGGGCTTATTTCAAACAGACTTTGAACAGCTTGTTCATTACTTGCAATTTGGTTATCTGTAAATTTCATAATCAAAAAATTGCTCATCATCATAATGAATAATCCAAATAACCAATATTTGAAATATTTGGAATAATAATTCATATGATTTTTTTTCATATCCATAAAATCTCTTTTTAATTTTGGATAAAAGGTAAGTAAAATTAGAATCAATATGATTGTTTCATAAGCAATCATATAAATAATTTTAGCCAAAAGAGGGAGGGTTGTTGTATCAATTCCTAATAATTGAAGAGGAACTGCCTCTAACATTGGCAATATAAAATAAATCAAAATTGCAAGAATTCCAATCCCTGCGGTTTTGAGGTAGCCATTTTTTTCTATCATGTAATCATCTCCATTAACAGTATAGCATACCTATTTTAAAAAATTTCCATATTTTTGTATTAAAATAGAAAATTCTATGATATACTAGTAGTAGTTGAGTGCAAGAAGAGTGGGAAATCCCACTCTTTCATGTAAAATGGAGGGTTGTTATGGATTTAGAGACACAGATTAGAGAATTGATTGAACCAGTCATCATTGAAAACAATTTTATATTAGATCAAGTGATTTATGAAAAAGAAGGAAATATCCAATTTTTAAGAATTATTATTGATAAAAATGGAATGGTTGATGTGGATGATTGTGTTATGGTAACTGGATTGATTAATCCTTTATTGGACGAAAAAGATTTGATTGAGGAAAATTACATATTAGATGTGTGTTCCAAAGAGAAAGGTTGTGAATAAAATGAATTCAAAAGAGTTCAAAAAGGCAGTAGAATTATTATGTAAAGAAAAAGGAATTTCAGAAGATATTATCTATGAAGCAATGGAACTTGCACTCACTTCCGCTTATAAGAAAAATTATAATTCGTTATCAAATGTTCGTGTTGAAATCAATCGTGATACAGGTGAGATTAAAGTATTTTCTTTCAAAACCGTTGTAGATCGTGCGGAAGAAGAAAAATATCAGAAATTTGAAGATATCGATTTTTCTAATATCAATGAGGAAGATGAAGAAGATGATGGTGGAGAAGTATTGCCATTTATATATGATGAAAGAATTCATTTGACATTAGAGGAAGCACGTAAAATAGTACCGGATATCCAACTTGGGGAAACCATTGAGGAAGAAGTAACACCTGCTGATTTCGGGCGTGTTGCTGCTTCAACAGCGAAACAAGTGGTTGTTCAAAAAATTAGAGAAGCGGAAAAAAGTGTCATTATTGATGAATTTAACGATAAAGAAGAGGAAATGGTTGTTGGGACTGTTACCATGGAAGACGCTCGTAATTATTATGTAGATTTAGGAAGAACCCAGGGAATTTTACCAAAAACTGAATTGATTCCTGGGGAAACCATTCAAATGAGTTCTTCTATCAAAGTTTATATTACAAAAGTAGATTCTAACTCGAGAGGACCTGTTATTTTACTTTCTAGAATACACTATGGTTTTGTAAAACGTCTATTTGAATTAGAAATTCCAGAAATTAATGAAGGTATTATTCTGGTATATAGCGTTGCAAGAGATCCTGGGAATCGTACAAAAGTGGCCGTTTATTCTGAAAATCCAAATGTAGATCCTGTAGGTTCATGTATTGGCGAAAGAGGTTCTCGTATCAATCGCATTATAGAAGAATTACATGGTGAAAAAATTGATATCATTCCATACGATAAAGAACCTGCTAAATTCATTGAAAATGCATTAAGCCCAGCAAAAGATATGCATGTGTTTATTATGGATGAGAAAAAGAAAGAAGCACTCGCTGTTGTGAACGATGATAATTTGTCTTTGGCCATTGGGAAAAAAGGTTTAAATGTAAAATTGGCTTCTCGTTTAACCCATTACAAGATTGATGTAAAAACATATGAACAAGCGCGTGAAATGGGCATCAATATTGTAGAGTAGGTGGCTTATGAAAGTAAGAAAAATACCAATGCGAACATGTGTTGTAACCAAAGAAAAATTACCCAAGCAAGAATTAATTCGTGTGGTTCGAACACCAGAAGGAACGGTTGTTGTAGACACTACAGGAAAAGTGAGTGGAAGAGGTGCTTATTTAAAAAAAGATGCTACTACTTTTGAAAAGGCACAACAAAGTAAAGTATTAAATAGACATTTGGAAACCGAAGTTTCAGATGTAATTTTTGAACAATTGAAAGAACTTGTAAAATAAGATGGGAAGTTTGATATGATAGAAAAGCGAAACGATTATATTACATGGGAAGCATATTTTATGGGACTCGCTTTACTTTCAGCACAAAGAAGTAAAGATCCAAAAAGACAGGTAGGTGCCTGTATTGTGAGTGACAATAATAGGGTACTATCGATTGGATATAATGGAGCTCCTAATGGCTTTCCTGATGATATGATCCCATGGCAAAAAGAAGGAAGTTTTGCAAGTACAAAGTTTGCCTATATATGCCATGCAGAATTGAATGCTATTTTGAATTTTCATGGAGATTTAAGAAATTCAAAATTGTATGTGACTTATTTTCCATGTAATGAATGTGCGAAAGCCATTATACAAGCTGGAATTCGAGAAATTATTTACTTGGAAGATAAAAATTGTGAAGAAACTTATGTTTCCAAAAAATTATTTGACACATGTGGAGTAATATATCATTCATATATTATGAGTCATAGAAAAATTGAAATAGAGATATAAATAGAAAGATAGAGGTGATTTATGTATGATGTCTGTAAAGGATTATGCGGAAGATGTAGGTAGAAAAGTAGAGGAAATATTAAAGAAATGCACGGAGCTAGGCATTCATGTATCATCAAAAGATGATATGTTGGATGAGTATGATATTACGGAACTTGATAATATTATTGGAAATGAATCAGAAGAAGATTTGGAGGATTTGGCAGAAGATTTAGCAGAGAAAATTGCCGATTCTGAAAAAATTGATATGGACCATACGGTATCCAAGCAAAAGCTAAATAAAAAAACAGTGCAACCAAGCAATCATAAAAAAGAGCTTGCATCTAAAAAAAAGGAAATGTATAAGCATAAAGAAAAATTGATGTCGAATGCACCAGAACAGAATGAAAGTGTGATTTTATATAAAGAAGGGATGACAGTTGCTGAACTAGCAGACCGTTTACATGTGACTGCACCAGAACTTGTCAAAAAATTATTTTTACTAGGAATAATGGCAACTGCTAATAATAGTATTGGATTTGAAAATGCAGAGGTTTTGGTACTTGATTATGGGAAAGAATTGAAACGTGAGGAAACAGCAGATGTAACTAATTTCGAGGAGTATGAGGTTATTGATCGTGAGGAAGACTTGCAAAAAAGACCTCCTGTTGTAACCATCATGGGTC
Organism: uncultured Bacilli bacterium; assembly: GCA_910586425.1. Next base: position 23,285 of record CAJUHL010000019.1, on the reverse strand, counting down.
ATGTGGACCATGGGAAAACGACTTTACTTGATACCATTCGTAAGTCCAATGTAGCACTAGGGGAAGCGGGTGGAATTACACAAGCCATTAGCGCATACCAAATTCAAGTGAATGGGGAACCTATAACTTTTATTGATACCCCAGGGCATGCTGCATTTACAGAAATGCGTGCCCGTGGGGCAAGTATTACCGATATTGTAATTATTATCGTTGCTGCAGATGATGGTGTGATGCCACAGACCAAAGAAGCCATTGATCATGCGAAAGCAGCAAATGTTCCAATTATGGTTGCAATTAATAAAATTGATAAACCAGGAGCAAATATAGAGCGTATTATGACAGAATTGACTGAATATGGACTTACACCAGATACTTGGGGTGGGGAAACATTATACAGTCAAATTTCTGCAAAAGAGGGAACAGGAATTCCGGAATTATTAGATAACATTCTATTGATTTCAGAAATGCAAAATTATAAAGCAAATCCTTCTCGTTATGCGATTGGTTCTGTGATTGAATCAAGGTTAGATAAGCAAGTAGGGCCAATTGTAACACTACTCATCCAAAATGGGACACTACGTTTAGGAGACCCAATTGTGGTAGGAACAACTTATGGTAAAGTACGTACTCTTCGTAATGATAAGGGTGAAGAAATTACAGAAGCAATGCCTTCTACTCCAGTGGAAATTACAGGATTAAATGATACTCCAGTTGCAGGAGATAAATTCATGGCTTTTGAAAATGAAAAACAAGCAAGAAGCATTGGGGAACAACGAAAGGAAATTCAAAAACAAAAAGACAATCAAAAAACAGAAGTAACTAGTTTGGATGATTTATTCTCTAAAATTGGGGAAGGATTGCGTGAATTAAACATCATTATCAAAGCAGATGTTCATGGAAGTAGTGAAGCGGTTAAAAATTCATTAGAAAAAATAGAGGTAGAGGATGTTCGTGTTAAAGTAATTCGTAGTAGTGTTGGATCAATTACGGAAAGCGATATTGTTTTAGCCAAAGCATCTAATGCCATTGTTATTGGGTTCAATGTAAGACCTGATAGTAGTATTCGTGATTATGCAAAGGAAAATGGTGTTGAAATTCGTCTTTATAACATTATCTATAAAGCAGTAGAAGAAATTGAAGCAGCTATGAAAGGAATGTTAGAACCAATTTTTGAGGAAAAGGTAATTGGAGAAGCGGAAGTAAGACAATTGTTCAAATTCTCAAAAGTAGGGATTATTGCAGGTTCTTATATAACAGATGGATTGATTACAAGAGATGCGAAGGCACGTATTATACGTGAAGGAATTGTTATTTATGATGGCAATATCAATTCCATTCAACGTGAAAAAGATTCTGTCAAAGAAGTGAAAAAAGGACTAGAATGTGGAATTACAATTGAAAACTTCAATGATATTAAAGTAGGCGATAAAATTGAAGCTTATGAAATGGTCGAAATAGAAAGGTAAAACTTTCTTTTTTGTTGGATTTATGATATAGTAAATTGAGAAAAGAGGGATTCTAATGAGTATAAAGATAGATCGAATTGCCAGTAATTTTGTAAAAGAAATCAGTTATATTTTAGCCAATGAAATTAAAGATAGTGATATTCATTTTGTTACTGTAACTGATTGTAAGGTAACAAGTGATTTGAGTTTTGCAAAAGTATATGTAACAGTATTGGACCAAGAAAAAAAAGAGGAAACAATAAAAGCGCTTAATAATGCAGCGGGCTTTATTCGGAAAACATTGGCAGATCGTGTGGATGTAAGACATATCCCAGAGTTAAGCTTTGTATATGATGAATCGATTGATTATGGTAAAAAAATAGAAACGATTATTGAACAAATTCATGATGAAGAAAAATAATTTTAATGTGGAAGAAACAAACCAAATAGTAGTAGAAGAATGAACATGATGAAAATTATTTGAAAGGAAATTTATATATCAACCAAAGATTTTAAATCAATTAAAGGAAGTCAAAACAATAACAAATCGATATTATAAAGCTATAATTGAAAGCATAAATTAAAAGATTGGAAGATGGTAAGTACACAAAAATGGCTTACATTTTACTTGCATTTCTACATATAGTATATTATAATAAGATTATTAATTCATATTGAGAAATTTTAAGTATTTATAAAATGGGTAATAAGAGAATTCATGATGGGTGAGAGTGAATCAATATTTTATAGAGAAATACAGATTTTGAATGAAACCGTATTCTTGCGTTAAAAGAAAAAGAGCATAAGTCATTATGAAATAAGGTGGTACCGCGGATTACTCCGTCCTTATATTCTATAATGATTTTTTTGTAGAAAGGATGAATCAAATGAATTCATATATTGAATTAACCAATTTAAAATGCAATGCTACTATGCGAGATATTGAATCTCTATGCGACTATGCAATTAAGAATCATTTTGCTTCTGTTTGTGTAGCACCTTATTATGTTGCTTTAGCAAGCTCTCTTTTAAAAAATACTGCTGTTCAAGTCACAACTGTAATTGATTATCCCTATGGATTTGAAACCACAACTGTCAAATCTTATGAGGCGATTGAAGCGGTTCAAAATGGGGCTGATGAAATTGGTATGGTTTTGAATTTGGCCATGGTAAAAAATAATAATTTTGATGATTTACAAGAGGAAATAGAGGAAGTAAGAGATTCTATTGATGGGAAGCCTTTGAAAATAATGATGGATGTATCAAAACTTACAGAAGATGAACTTATCAAAGTCGTTCGTATTTGTAATGAGGCATTTGTGAACTATATTGAAGTAATCAATGATTATAATGAGGAATTATCTGCGATAACTACAATTTTAGAGCATAAGGGAGAGGTTCTAGAAGTGAAAGTAAATGGCACTAATACAAAAGATATGTTTACAATAGTTGAAAAAGGAATCGCTAGACTTGGAATTGAAAAAGATTGTATGAAAGGAGATTTAAAATGAAATTATTTGAAGAATTAAAATGGAGAGGTTTAATTAAGGATATTAGTTCTCCTGAATTAGAAAAAAAATTAAATGAGGAAAAGCTAACTTTTTATATTGGAACAGATCCAACTGCAGATTCTATGCATATTGGACACTTTTCCTCATTTTTAATTGCAACAAGACTTGCCAAACATGGTCATAAACCGATTCTTTTAGTGGGAGGAGCAACAGGGCTCATTGGAGATCCCAAACCATCTAAAGAACGTCAAATGATTACAAAAGAAGAAGTTTTAAAAAATGTAGAAGGACTCACGCATCAAGCTGAAAAAATATTTGGATTTGAAGTGGTCAATAACTACAATTGGACCAAAGACATTACGATTTTAGACTTTTTAAGAGATTATGGAAAATATATTAACGTAAACTATATGTTGGATAAAGATATTATCAGTAGAAGATTAGAATCTGGAATTACTTTCTGTGAATTTGCCTATACTTTGTTACAAGGAATGGATTTTGTGCATTTGCATGAAACAAAAGGCGTTACATTACAAGTCGCTGGTTCCGATCAATGGGGCAATATCACTACTGGTATCGAATTAGCACGTAAAAAAAACAATGTGGAATTATTTGGTATGACCATGCCACTTGTATTAGACGCGAATGGTGTGAAGTTTGGTAAGACAGAAGGCAATGCCCTATGGTTGGATAAAAATAAGACATCTAGTTATGAATTATATCAATATTTAATTAACACAGATGATAAATGTGTGATTGATTATCTGAAAAAATTGACCTTCTTGAGTGTTGAAGAGATTGAAGAAATTGAAACAAATCATAAATTACAACCTGAAGCTAGAGTTGCTCAAAAGGCACTTGCACAAGAGATAATCACCTTCTTACATGGCAAAGAAGAATATGAAAAAGCAGTACAAACGAGTGAAACATTATTTAGTGGAAATGTGGCAAAGCTCTCTATACAAGAAATGGAACAGGTGTTTAAGGATGTACCACATTTTGATATCAAGGAAGAATTGCCACTTTTAGACTTTTTAGTAGAATATGGTATCGCCTCTAGTAAACGTGAGGCAAGAGAATTTGTTCAAGCAGGTTCTATTTCTATTAATGGGAAAAAGATAACAGACGAAACATTATTGGTAACATCAGAGATTGCCAAGGATGGGAAAATAATTTTAGTACGTCGGGGCAAAAAGAAATATTATGTGGGAACTTTTTAAAATTTGCATTTTTCTTTTATATATGATATTCTGTAACACAAAAAAGGAGGAAATGAAATGCAGGCCAAGCTCAGTTTATCCAATGATGAATGTATTCGTTTATTAAAAAATTGGTATATCAAATATATCAAATACCAGTAGAAGTTATCCCCATATTTCCGTTTATTTCAAATGGAAATCAACCAACTGTATTTTTTAGAATGAATGAATCTATGTTGAATGAACAGGGATTTTTATCTGTTTTAAATCAAACTTTAGTGCAGGCAGGTTTTATGATAATGCAATCCATTATACATGTGCATGGAAAAAGAAACAGAATTTCAAGGGATATCTATTGTGATTCAAAAAATTGCAGATGTAAATTTGGATGTATTACCTGATTGGCTACATGAACGCATGCAAAACTTGGAGTTTGCAGATTGCATCCGTACTTTTCAAATACGAAAATAGAAAAAGCAAAAGATTATAAAGAAATAAAATTCGCAAAAATGCGATTTTTTTTGGTGCTAAAAGTGTTGACAAAATCATTCGGGGGGGGGGTATACTATTATTAATAGAGAGGAAAGATTATATGAAGAAAATTTTTAAAATGTTAATGGTGACTATGCTTGGTTGTTTTGGACTTACAATCAGTGCAAGTGCCGAAGAATATGGTGCAGAATTCCAAAAATTAGCAGGTGATGGCACCATAACCATCGCCAGTACGAGTACGAATTCGCAGCTGGGTTTAATTCAGTCCTATATGAGTTATTGGAATGAATTAAATAAAACACAATTTAGAGTACAGAGTTGTAACGATACTTATGATACATGTACAATTGTACTAGATAGTAATAACTATGAACAACATGATATTCAAATAAAATATCAAGAAAATTATAGTGATGAATTTAAAAAGGTATCCAGTGGGACTCTGACAATGACAAATACTACCAATGGATCAATTCAGGGAATGTTAAATAACTACCTAATTGGATTAAAAAATGAAGACACAAATTTTATGGTTGGTTATTGCAATGAAGATAAATCTATTTGCGATATCGTTCGTTACAAGCAATACCCAAATAATAGCGTTGAAGTAGAAAGACATGCCATTAGAATTACATATCAAGAAAAATTTAGCGAACTATTTCAAACAGTTGCAAAGAATGGGAAACTTACATTATATGGAGATACTATGGGTACTCCAATCGATATGATTCGTGATTATACAATGCGTCTTTCCGAATATGGAAAAGTATCTTATACAGTAGGAAACTGTAATGCGGATGCAACCGTATGTGATATTACTCGATCAGATTATCAAAAAGTAGAAGGACAGGATTATTACACAACAAAAGAAGTAGAACGTCATATAGTAAGAATAACTTATAATAAAGAATATAGTGAGCAATTCAAAGAACTTACAAATGATGGAACAATAACAATAAAAAGTGGGACTGTTGGAGAAAAAAGAAATCTGATTAATTATTATTTGAATCAATTCTCTGGATGGGGTTATAATGCGCCAATAAGAGTGGAATATAGTATAGGCACTTGTAATACAGATTATACTATGTGTGATATTATTAGAACAGATTATCAAAGAGTAGAGGGCACTAATACCTATAAAGCAAAAAAATCAGAATCCCACGCTTTAAAAATTAATTACAGAGAAGAATATAGTGAACAATTTCAAAAAGTAACGAATGGGACACTTACATTGCATGGAACAACTATTGGGGAAAAACAGAATTTAGTGCACAACTACATGAGCCGTTTTAATGATTCTGAAAACCATTGGTTTGCTGTTTACGATTGTAATGCAGACCAATCAATATGTGATATTGTACTACAGAAAAATATACGTACAGAAGAATATTCTACTTCAAAAGAAATTGAAAGACATCCTGTAACCATTGTATATGGAGAAGAAGAATTTAGCGATGTATTTAAAAGACTAACCGATAACAAGCAACTGGCTATCCAGTCAATCAAGCCAGCGGATGCAGAAGAGGCCGACTTGATAATGGGTACTTATCTTAAATCATTTGATACAGAAAATGGACATTTTTATGTAAGTACTTGTAGTGAGGATGTTTCCATGTGTGATGTTTATTCCACAGAAACGGGAGAGACCCATGCTTTAAATATTACTTATGAATCTAATTTAGATGCAAGCATATTAAAGATTGTGAACGATATGATTGCCAAATATCCTGAAGGTAAAATGTTCTTATTAGAGGATTTAGAATTAATCAATTATATCGTAAGTAAAAATTATAGTAAAGACTTTGGTAACGAAAATCAAATGATTAATTTTTCGAGTGAAGCAAAAGCATATTTAGGAAATATGACAGGTATATTAGATGCGAGAATGGGATGGGGAGATTCATTTACATCTGGCTGTGCAGGTGGATTTGCAATTATGTACAATAACACAATTTATGGAATGTTAAAACGAGGTGGTGCACAACAAAATAATGTAATTTATATTCCAGACACAACAGAAGATACAATTGCTGCTTATATTGTGGCTGCCCAAAAACGTATTAATACATACTTGAAAAATGAAAGTGTAAAAGTTACTTATGGTGGTAAAGTAAGTGAATATATTTCTGATGAATCAGAAATAGAATGGATATCTGATAATCTAGGATTCGATATTAGTAAAATAGAAAGTTATTATAATGTAACACATAATGAAAATACGATACCATTCTTGATTATCAAAGATTCTTCTAAAATTAAGGAAGAAGTAAAATATGAAAATAACGATATTGTAACAGGTATTTCCATTTCAACCACATCACCAGATGTGCCACTTGATACAACGATTCAGGCAACTGAAATTACAAAGGAAAACACACAATACCAAGAAATTACTGCAAAATTAAAAATAAAAGAAGCAATTATTTATGATTTAAAATTATTCTCATCTACGACAAAACAATTTATTTCAAAACTAAAAGATGGATTATTCCAAGTAAAAATTCCAATTCCAGAATCTATGTTAAATAAAAATTTAGCAGCATACTATATTCGTGAAGATGGTAAAATTGAAGAACATCCAATTACCGTTATGGATGGACTTGCATATTTCACAACAGATCACTTTAGTGTTTATACAATTACAGAAAAAATTGAATTAGAAGATGTAATCACGGAAAAAGTACCTAACACGTATGATGGAATCATGAATTATGTAGGACTTGGAGTGATAGGACTGATTGGTTTATCGATTTCAGGATTGACTTATAAGAAAAAAGAAAATGAGTAAGAGGTAACAAATGTTATCTCTTTTTTTGCATAAAGAAAACAAGATGGATTATCTTGCTTCTCTTTTGATTAGTTTCGCATGTAATACCACTTTCTCATTATCATTATAACAAGTAGACAATGTAAGAATATGGTCATTTTCGTTTACTTTGGTATTAAAATTATGAACGCTTCGATTGATTAGCATCTCTGCAAATTCTAGAAAATTGCGATTGTTTTTAAAATTTGTTCTAATATAATCATTGGTTGTAGGAATACGATATACACTGAATACTTGCCATAATGTGTTTTCATATTCGGTTGAAAGTTTGATGACATAATTGTTTTGATTGATAAGCCAACCACTTGTTAGAATATTTTTGAGTGATCCAAACATCGTGGTATCCAATCTTCCATGTGCATAAATGATTGTATTCTTATCCAATGTTGATAAATTGTTTCTATAGTCTAGAAATACCCATCCAGCCGAATTAGAACTTTTATCAAAGGAATGTGTTAAATAGTATTCATTATTTTCTGTTTGAACAAAAGGATAATTAATATTCGTTCCATTTACTTGAATCCATCCTACAGTAGAAGAATTGATATTTTTAAGTTCATTAAAATCAACGTGGATTAAATTCATTTTAATATAGTCCCAATAAGGATTTGTTTCAGGAACTTCTTCTATTGGTTCAATGACTTCTACACTGGTTTTATCTGAATCTGGTATTTCTTCAATATTGACAATTTGTGAAATATCATCTAGCACTTTTTGTGTATGCTTGTTATCCTGATTCCATTTTAGAAGATGTATCACCGCAATTACAATACAGATAATGGATAGTATTAAAATACCTATGATAATAACATTTTTTCTTTTGATTTTCATATGTTTCACCTAATAATAGTATACCATATTTTAGGTGGTAAAAAAAGAGTCTGGTGACTCTTATCTGTTATAAAATTCAACGATTAATGATTCATTAATGTCAATATTTAATTCGTTTCTTTCAGGGTATCTTACATAAGTTCCCATCATTTTTGATTCATCATATGTAATGAATTCTACACGATTATGGATGGCTTCTAGAGATTGTTTAATAACTGGATGTTCTTTGGCTTGTTCTTTTACAGAAATAACATCTCCAGGTTTACATCTATAAGATGGAATATTTACTTTTTCTCCATTTACAGTAATATGACCATGGTTGACTAATTGTCTTGCCCCTTTTCTAGTAGTGGCAAATCCAATACGATATACTAAATTATCTAGTCTACTTTCTAGTAATTTTAAGAAATCTTCACCATGAACTCCTTTTAATTTTCCAGCTTCTTCAAATGTTTTTCTAAATTGCTTTTCATTGATTCCATACATGAATCTAACCTTTTGTTTTTCTTGTAATTGTGTTCCATAATCAGATAATTTTTTGGCTCTTCCATTTCCGTGTTGCCCTGGAGCATATGGACGACGTGCCAATTCTTTTCCGTTTTCTAATACAGAGAATCCCAAACGACGAGATTTTCGATAAGTAGAACCTGTGTATCTTGACATATATATTTTCCTCCTTCTTGCGTAACACAAGAGACCATTTACAAGTAACTAGGGTGTTTACTTTAATATTTTCGCTCTGCAGCTAGAGTTACACAATAACCCAAATGGTAATAAACACGTTAGTGACTTCAAATGGAGCTGCTAGATAAATACGCAGTTACAATTATATTATGTTTTTCCTTATAAGTCAATACCAAATGGCTTATAAAAAGTTCAAAATTGGTTAAAATTACAAAAAAAGTGTAAAAAAATGTCGAAATGTGGTAGAATGATAGTAGTATATGATAAACGAGGTGATATTCTTGGATACCATTGTTCTTATGATGATTACGTTTGCGGTGGTCGCCTTCATTGCCATTTTTATTATTTTGCTTATAATACAAAAGCGAAAAAGTCATGTCATTAAAAAGCAATTGGAACATTTGGAAGTCGAGAAAAATAAAATTGACAGTGCCCCTATTATTCCAGAGCTTTCAAAGGTGGAATCCTATTTAAAAAATGAAAAACTAGAGGCGATGTATAACAATTGGACAGAACGTCTTGATGTCATTCGTAGTAATCAGATTCCTAAAATTACAGATATGTTATTAGAAGCAGACTATTCTCTATCACAACAGGACTATAAAAGTACACTTTATAAAATTGCCAAACTTGAGATGGAAATTTATAAAGTAAAAACGAATTCCGATTTTCTATTAAATGAAATCAAGGAAATTACAAGTAGTGAAGAACGAAATCGTGCGATTATTACCAATTTGAAGTCAATTTACCGTGATTTATATCAAAAGTATAGTAATGGGAAAGATGGCTATGGTGAGATTGCAAAACCAATGGATTTGCAATTTGAAAATATCGCCAAACGATTTGAAAATTTTGAAACTGCTATGGAAAATAATGAGTTTACAGAAGTGACCAACATTATTAAATCCATTGATGAAATGTTAAAACATATGTCGGTAGTGGTAGAAGAAGTTCCAAGTATTCTATTACTTTCAACCAATATTCTGCCAAAGAAGATGAAAGAAGCAGTTATAGAGCATAATCAAATGACGCAAGAAGGTTTTCCTTTGGATTATCTCAATGTAGAATATAATATAAAAGAAGCCAATAAAAAAATAAGTGACATCATGGATCGTGCGAAAGTACTTAATTTGGAAGATAGCTTATTTGAACTAAAGGTACTATCTGATTATTTTGATTCCTTGTTTACTGATTTAGAAAAAGAGAAAGTCAACCGATCTGAATATGAGGAAAGTAACAAAGTATTTAGTCGTAAATTAACCAAAATGAACCAATTGATGGATGATATTTTTTCACAGATAGACGATATTCGCAATTTGTATAACTTATCAGATGATGATGTGAAAGTATTAAGTGATGTCAAGGAAGCTTTACAAGGATTGAATGGGGATTATAAAGTATTATTAGACCATACAGGGAATAATACATTTGCCTACTCGAAATTGACAAAAGAAATAGAGGGGCTCACAATCAAATTATCTGCTTTAGAAGAAAATGTAGATAACATTTTAGATTCTATTGGCAGTATGAAAGAGGACGAAGTGAGAGCAAGACAACAATTAGAGGAAGTAAAATTAATATTAAAAGAATCCAAAACTAAAATACGTGAGTATAATTTGCCAGTGATTCCACAAAATTATTTTGTAGAACTCAATGAAGCACAAGTAGCAATTAAAGAAATTGTAAAAGAGTTAGAGAAAAAACCAATTACAATTAGTGTTTTGAATACAAGGGTAGATACCGCAAGAGACTTGGTTTTGAAATTATACAATACCACCAAAGAAATGATGAAAACAGCTATGTTTGCTGAAATGGCAATTGTATATGGAAATCGGTATCGTAGTGCGACAGAAGATTTGGATAAATTTTTGACTTATGCAGAAAGACTGTTTTATAAAGGGGAATATCAAAAATCTCTAGAGATAACGATTAATTCTTTGAATAAAGTAGAACATGGTATTTATGATAAACTACTTGGTTTGTATGCAGAAGGAGAAAAAAATTAAAAGAAATTGATGAGTAATGCCTTTTAGATTTATGCTAAATAAAATGATAAGCAAATTTATTTAGAAAAATCAAGAAGGTATTTTTCATGGGAATGAAAACAATTATTTTACATATGATAAATTGGAAGTATCAAAAAACATTTGCAAATTCTAGGAACGATGATATAATTGATATATAATAAGGTGGTGTTCAAATGAACGAAAATAAAGATCAATTTGGTTTAGATAGTATTAAGCCTTTAGAACCAGTAACTCCTATTCCAGAAATGGAACAACCTTCTACCGTTTTTGAAACAGCAGATTTCACTTTCCAACCAAAAGTAGAAGAAGCGAGTACACAGTATGCATTTACATCAGAATCTAATGTTGTAGATCCAGTTGTTCCTGAATTTTCAGAACCAGCTATCATGGATACAGAGGAGGTATCATCGGTAGACAATACTGATACATTATCCTATACAGAGATGTCACCAGTAACAGATGAAGAGATATCTACTCTAGATACGGTAAATGAGCATCCAGATGCAAAAATTTCTTTGCGTAGAGAAATGGAAACAGAAATACCAGTGCATTCGAATCTTCCAGAAGAAAAGGTAGATAAAAGTACAATGTGGATGTTAATCTGGTTATTTGTAGGGATGTTAATTGTCATTATTGCATTGCCATATCTATTTGAGTTATTTTAAAAATCTACTTTTTGAGTAGATTTTTTAGTTTATGATAGAAAGTTCTATTATTTTTTCGATGGAATCATCATGTTCTGCTATATTCTTATGAAATTGATGGCATTTTTCACATTGATATATAATTTTATAAGTATTTTTAAATTTTTCAATGCCTATTGGTTTTAGTAGTCCTTTACAAGTATGCATGCGGTCTCCTGGATGGATATCTACGTGTTTAGAGTATAAACAGTAAGGACAATGGTCTCTTGCTGTATAATTGGATTTGGGAACTGTTTTTCCGCAATATTCACAAGTAAAGGACTCATTGCGCATAGTAAATAGTTTCATTGGAATCACCTAATGGTATTGTACCAATTTTCATATTTGAAATCAATTTAAAATGTGTTAAAATAGATGTTGGATGTGAGTACTATGGACTATAAAATTACAATTGATGCATTTGAAGGACCAATGGATTTATTGTTACACTTAATTAAATCATCCGATATTGATATTTATAAAATTGAATTAGAGGAAATTACAAAACAGTATTTGGCTTATATTGAAGCAATGGAAGAACTTAACTTAAATGTTGCTAGTGAGTATTTGATTGTAGCAGCGGAATTGTTGGAAATGAAATCAGCCATGTTGTTGCCGAAGAAGAAATTAGAAGAAGATACCTACGAAGAAGATCCAAGGGAAAATTTAATTAAAAAGTTGCTTGAATATAAGCAATATAAGGAAATTACGTCTGAATTGAAAGAAATGGAATTGGAACGGAAACAATATTTAACAAAATTACCAGATAGTTTATCAGAATATAAAGATGAAACGACTTCGATGCATTTTGGAGAAGTGGGTATTTCAGATTTGTTATATGCATTTCAAAAGTTTTTGGAACGAAAACAAGAGGAAAAACCGATTCATACAAAAATCACTAAAAAGGAATATTCTGTTCATGCAAGAAGCAATGAAATTCGTAGTATGTTAAAGACAAAGAAAACAATAGAGTTTCAAGAATTGTTTGAAGTGGTTACCAAAGACTATGTTGTGGTTACTTTCTTATCGATTTTAGATTTGGCAAAAAAACAGGAATTAGAAATCAAACAGGAAAACAATTTTAGTAAAATCATTCTATCATTAAAAGGATGTGATTAATATGAATTTAGCAGCAGTATTAGAAGGTTTATTATTTGTTGTGGGCGAAGATGGATTATCCATGAATCAGGCAATGGATATTTTACAGATAGATCAAAAAAAACTTATTTCATTATTACAAGAATTGCAAGATAACTATGTACAGGAAAATCGCGGAATTCGATTAAGTGCTTTGGGTAATCATCTCAAATTGACTACCAAAAAAGAACATAAGGAATATTATCAAAAACTAGTAGAAACAGAAGACGATAGTTTACTTAGCCAAGCAGCTTTAGAGACATTAGCAATTATTGCTTATAATCAACCTATTACGAGGGTTTCTGTGGATGAAATTCGTGGCATTGGCAGTAGTCATATCATTCGTAGATTATTATCCAAAGGGCTTATTCGTGAAGCTGGTAGATCGGATGCGCCTGGAAGACCAATTTTATATGGTGTTACAAAGGATTTTTTAGACTATTTTGGATTATCTAGTTTAGAACAACTACCCGAATTAGAGCCGATTGAGGAAATTCCAGATGCAGAAAAGGATTTGTTTACATCAAAATATCAAGAAAATGAATAAAATTAAAGCAATAAACATTGAATTTCATATAAGAAGTATGATATAATTTGTTTGTTGTTATTTGCCGGCCTGGCGGAATGGTAGACGCGATGGACTCAAAATCCATTGGTAGCAATACTGTGAGGGTTCAAGTCCCTTGGCCGGTACCAGATTGAATTGAAATGGCTTCAAAAAGTTAGAAAATAATGTATAATAAAAATACATTTTCTGGCAGAAAGGGGTCATTTTTTATTACAAAAATATTGCATTTTTGTGAGTATGTTTTTATAAGTTCTTAAATGTCGTTATAACTTTTTAGTTAAGAGTTTATGACATTTTTATTTTTTGAAGATGTTCATATATATTTTTATAATTTTTTATATTTTAGCTTTCAAAAGTAGTAAAAAAGTAGTAAATTTTCAGCAATTGTTTTGCATAATCATTTTAAATATTAAAAAAGTCAATTAATTAAATAAAGTCTTTATTTAAAAGGAAATTGTAATATTTTAAGTTTAATTTACTACTAATTTACTACTTTATAAATGAGTCTTGATATGCTTTTGAAATATTACAACTAAAAAAACAATTAGGAAAAAAAACTAATTGCTTTTTTTGTTTGATTTAACCTCTTTAAAATCTATATTCTTTATAGCAAAGTCTAGGCACTGACTTATGAGCTCATTTCTACTAATATTGATTTTGTTTGCAATTTTATCAAGTTCTTCTACTCTATAATCTTCAATTCTTATAGTAATGACTATCTTATCGCTTTTAATAGGTTGAAATCTTTTCATATTGTCGCACCTCTTTTCTACATATATATATTGTAATCTTTTTGTGATAGTAATAATATGTTCAAAATTTGAACACAAATGCATTGTAGTTTACGAGGTTTCATGATAAAATTTAATATGAGGAGTGAGAAAATGAAAAAAGTAAAATATTTAAGTTTGATTATGATTATGGCTTTAATGCTAACTGGTTGTGGTTCAACAAGTGGAGAATCAAAGAGTAAGGATAACGACAACAATAAGCCAATAGCAGTAAATCCACCATCTAAAACTGGTTATACTGGAGTTTTAAAAATTGTTTATTTAGACCCAACTAATTTAAACAAAAAATGTACTGAAGAAAATTCAGATAGTGAAGACGAAACAAAAGGTGGTTGTATGAAATGGTATGCATACAAAGAAGATAACAATAGTTATACAATGATATTAGACCATAACACCACTGATTTAGTAAATTGGATAAAAGAAGAAGATTATGTTGAGGCAGGTGGAAATGTAACTTATGATACTTTTAATCGTTCTGTTATAAAAACTGATAAAGGTCCTATAACTGCACAAAAACAATTAGAAGAGGATACAGCAAAATGGGAAAAAAGCCTAGATGCTAGACTAATTAAAGAATCAGAAATAAGAGAGATAACTGGAAATAAGGGAACTGGTAATTATTATTTTGATACAAATACAGAAGAAACACCATACCCAAAATCAAAAGTTTCAAAATATGCATGGCTGATAGACAGAACAACTGTAAATTGCAAAGAAGATTTTGGCTGTTTAAATAATGCTACAACAAAAGGTAATTCTTATTGGACTGATACTGCTGAATCAGATACTAAAATTTGGTCTGTAAATTTTTATGAAAATGGAGAATTAAGATTAGGCTCTTGTGTTTGGGATTGGTGGGAAGGTATACGTCCAGTTATAACAGTCAAAAAATCTAATCTATCATTTGTGGAAACAAACGAAGAAGAATAATTTAAGACAAAAAGTAGTATTTATAAATGTTTTAAAATACTACTTTTTATTTTGTATATAAAGAGGAGGAAAAAATGTTAGAAGATATTTTTAAAATTTTAGGTGTGGGAGGTTTTATTGCTATTTGTATAATGGCTTTTACAATACCAAATAATCCTTATGAAATAATACCAGCAATGACGTACATGAATTTTGATAAACCACTATGGCTTAATATTATAATTTGTTGTGGTTTTTTATACGAGTTTATTTTATTTTGTATTTACGATAGCATTACAGATAGAAAAAATTAGGATCTGATTTAATAGTTCCTAATTTTTTTATTTTTTATTTTATATTCGTGATTTTGCTTAATTCCTCAATGATTTCTTCTTTTGTGAAGTTGTTTTTATTTTTAGAAGAAGTTTTAAAACCTTTTCTTTTATTTTCAGAATAAAGAATTCTTGTTGCTTCTTCTAAAGCACAAAATAAAGCTGTTGGGTCAACATATTCTTCTTTAAAGCTATCTTTAGGGATTAACACTTGATTCTTTCGTATATCTTTTAAAGATTCTTTTTTATACTTATCTTCTAGTTTTTGAAGTTCAGATTCATAAATTGTTGAATCAATTTCTTTCTTTTCTAGTTGTTTTTTTAAGTTAGATACAGAAGTCAAATATTTTATTAAAGATTCTTTAATTGATAAATCTAATATATCAAGACTAACTATTTTTCCATCTTCAGAAGTAAAACTTTTTTCTCGTGATTCAATTTTTAAATCTTCTTGTAATAACTTCGGAATAAATTTTTCCTCATGGCTATTCTTTATATCACTTCTGCAATAAAGGAAATCAAGACTGACTTCATATTTATTTGCAATTTTAATTGCGTCCTCTATTGGTAACATTCTTCTACCAGTTTCAACAGCTTTTAATGTACCAACTTTAATTTTGCAGTCTGATGCAAAATATTCTTGATTTTCATAATAGCCATCATCACTTAAAGACTCTCTAAAATCTTTTATTCTTAATCCTATTTTTTGGATTTTGCCTTTTTCTTTATCACTTATTATTTTTGGTTTTCTACCCTTTTTTTGTTGTGGCATTTTAACCTCCTATTTTTGTAACTTTTCTATATTTTTAGTAACCATTGTTTTAGCTGTTTTTATTATATGGCTAGTATATACTATTATTGACAGCGAAGATATTAGGCCTAAAAAATAAGCTGTAATTCAAGAGATATTGTAACATAAACCTCCCTTTTTTACAATTCTCTTGAATATAAAAATAAAGAGTAATAACACGAAAGGCAAATTGCGTTTAACCTATATTCCTTTTGATAGAAATATCAACGTGCTCTTGGGTTATGGTTAAATTAGCGTAGAAAGGATTAAAAGACATGGACTATCAAAACAAAGTTTACTATCTTGATAAGGTATTTGGTAACTTTTTTACAGAAGATGGCGAGAAACTAGAAAAGCCAAATGGTTATAATTATTTTGTGCATAATGCTGAACTTAAAGAGATAAAAATTCTTATAACTGGCGAGAAATTATTAAATACTCCAAAGAAGAAAACTCAAGCAGTAATGTTTCAAGATTTAGATTTAGATATATATGCTTATAATAGTGAAATGAGAGCAAAAGGTACTGCAAGCGACGTTTTATTAGTAAATGACGATGTAGATGCTTTAGTTTTATCTAATGTAAAATCTGAAAAAGCTTATAACTTAAAAGTTAAAGCTAGTAAGTAATTAAAGCTAGATGCAGGCTGGCATGGGCGTTAAGCCCAATGCCATGCCACGCAATAGCCTAGAATTTCCTATTGCGTTTTATGTAGCAATGTAGCAATTATAATTTTTTAAAAGGAGAATTGATAAAATGAAATTGTATGAAGAAAATGATTTTATAATTATTAAAGAAAACCACAATATGAGCTATGACGACATAATAGTTAAGATAAATAAATTACAACCAAAATATTATTGTATGTCATTCTCAAAAGATTCTTGTAGTATTTATTTGATGGGGTCTAATAAAACTATTTTTGATTTGTGTATATCTATATTTAAGAGATGGCATGTTTCAAAAATTTATAAACACACTAATCCAAAACAATGTAAAAGATATATACAAGAACAGAATCTTGATTATTTCTTTGAGAATGATAATATAGATAAATTTTTAGAATAATCTTCAATTATGTATGTTGTATGTAGCAGAAATAAAAAATTGATATTTAGGAGGTATAAATCAATGCATAAGAATTATAAAGGTTATTTAATAACTTGGAAAGAAATTTATATAGATAATGAAAATTTAATGTTAAGAATCAATGAGCTACTACCAGTTTACTATTGCAAAGCTAGTGCTAATGAGACTAAATTTATTTATATTATATGCCACGATAATGTTAGTTTAGACCGAGTTCAATTCAATTTTGGCTTTGCTCATGTGCAAGAATGGACTGATAAAGCTATTTCATGTGTAAATTATATTAAAAATAAATTATATTTAATAAATTTTAGAGAATATGGCAAAATTCCAAAATGTTTAAATGTAAATTGTGAGGTGGTCTGATGGAGAAAAAGACTATTAAAAGAAAAAAAAGAGATACCCAAAATAGAGAGTATCTATTTTTAATAAATAATCCTCAAGACCATGGGGTTACATGGGAAAGTTTAAAAGCTGGAATCATGAAATTTAAACCTACCTATTATTGTATTAGTCATGAAGTAGGATTAAAGAAACACACCCCTCACTACCATGCTTATTTTTGCTGTAATTCACCAGTTAGATTTAGCACTTTAAAACGAAGATTCCCAGCTTGTAGAGTTGAGGAAAAAATGGGCTCTGCGATGGAATGTATAAATTACGTTTTAAAAAGTGGTAGTAAATGGTCTAATTCTAAAAAAGCTGATACCAGTATAGAGACATTTTCTTGGGGCGAGATGCCTAAAACAGCTAATGAAAAAAAGCAAGATATGTATGCTCAACTTTTAGAAGATATTAAAAATAATAAATCAGTTGTGGAAATAGTAGAAGAAAATCCAAAACTAATTACAAAGATTAACTACATAGATGCAATGCGTCAAAAAATTCTACAAGAAAAATTTTCAAAAGAAAACAGAGACGTAAAAATTACAGCAATTTTCGGCGAAACAAATACGGGAAAAAGTAGGTCTATTATGGATACATTTTCAGCTAATGAAGTATGCAGAATTACAGATTATGGTAGAGGGTGTTATGATTCTTACGAATCTCAAGACGTACTCGTACTGGATGAGTTCTATTGGTACAATTTTCCGGGTGGTGCAAGTACATTTTTAAATTTATGTGATATATACCCTTATTATTTAATGAGTAGATACTATAATCGTGTTCTATGTGCTACAAAGATTTATATTATAAGTAATATTCCATGGTATTCTCAATGGAAAGAATTACATTATAGTATGGATGGATTAAAACAATTAAGAGCTATCAATAGAAGAATTCATAATATATTAGAATTTAAAGCTGATGGCACTATTATAGCTCATAAACTTACAAAAGAAGAAGAAATATTAAAAGGCAAAAATGTTATTCATAAGGAGGATTCAGAAGATGCAGAATAATGTTAAAAATAAATTATCTCTTACTAGAATTAAGAGAAAATTAGAGACTATTCTACTACGTATAAGGTATAATTGGAAATCAATACTTACTAGAATCATTTTTATTATAATTGAATCAATAGTAATATTGATCTTCGATTATAATTTAAAAAATATTTCAATAATAAATAAACTTAATAGTTTTATTCAAATACCACTTCTAAATAAATTATGTGGCTTTGAAGTGAATTTTATTTATTATTTAGTATATGTACTTTCGTTAATACCAATAGCATTAACGATAAGGCATTCTTTTAAACCTATAAGCTATATCGAATATGACGAAAAGATGGAGATTATATTTAAACCAGAAAACAAAGAAAAATATGAGAATCTAATTCCCCCATCTTTTATTGTTAAGTTTCCAAATATAAATGATAAAGACACTATAAGTTATATGTTTTATAAAAATAGTTTTACAAAGGAAGAAATAGATGCTAAATGGGAAACTATTAGAAATCATTTTGGATTATATGTTAAATATACAGAAGATTTTAAAATAGATAAAATTTTAATATATTTAACACCAAATGACCCGCTTAAACCTAAAGCTATTACCTTTAATGATAAATGCTTAAAGGATTTAAAAAGTGAAAATAATGACAGCAAAAAGAATCCTCTAAATGATTTAAAAATCATTATAGGTAAAAATGGAGCTGGTAAATATCAATGGTGGAATCTATCAAGAAATGTGCATGCCAAGATAACTGGAGCTACACGAATGGGAAAAACACGATTCCAAAAATGCATCTGTGCCGAATTTTTATTGTTAGGTGGTCATTTATACGTTTATGATGGAAAGAAAATTGACTACCAAGGCATTTGGAAAGAACTAAATAATTGCACTATATTAAACACAGAACTAGGTCTTTTAAATACTTTAATCATTTTAGATTATGAGCATGAAAGAAGAACTAAATTATTAGATAATAAAATTGATACTATTGATAAATATAATTTAAAACAAGAAGAATCAGATAAAATACCTCATATAATGCTGGTTATTGAAGAAGCATCTGATATTTTTGATAAAGACTTCTCAATATACCCAAAAGAAACAAAAGAGGAAAAAGAGATATTGGAAAGAGAAAAATTGATACATGCTAAAATTATTTATTATATAGAAAAATTAGTACGCAAAGCTGGTGCAACAGCAACGCATATTATACTTAATTCACAAAAGTTGACAAAAACAAATCTACCGAAGTGCGTTCCAATAAATATTACAGAAAATTGGTCTACTTATGTAGATTCTATTACTTCTGGAATTGTTGTCGGAAATACAGATGCAAATGAGCTATTAAATAAAGATACTAAAGGCATGTTTGTAAATGATAATCACGAAGTAATACAAGGTTATTTAATAGACGAAGATTCATTTTTACATGAATTAAGTAGTGGTAAAAAAACTGATGGCGATTTAAAAGTAGCTAGATATGTTAAAGATATAGAAGATATAAAAAATAGAGAAATAAATTTTTATTAGAAAATAAATCTTATTAACTGAGGAATGGAAAGGCGTCATTTTTAAATTTTTTAAGGAGATGATGTCTTTTGAATAAAGATAAAAAAATAAATTTTAAATATCAAAATATAAATGATTCTAACGTTCCTATTTGGGAAAAATATTGTTTAAGCATAGAAGAAGCATCTAAATATTTTAGAATTGGCGAAAATAAACTTCGTAAACTAGCAGAAGAAAATATAACAAGTAGCTGGGTTTTGCGTAGTGGTAACAGACTTCTAATAAAGCGTCTTGCATTTGAAAAAATAATTGATTCTTTAGACGTAATATAGTGAAAATAAGCCTTAAATATGCTATAATTGATTCATAGCATGTCAAGGCTCTTTCTTAACTGAAAGGAGCTAATAATATGTCTGAAAAACGTAGAGACGTTAAAGGAAGAATTTTAAAAACTGGAGAGAGCCAAAGAAAAGATGGAAGATATGCTTATAAATATATTGATAGTTTCGGAAAACCACAATTTGTATATGCTTGGAAATTAGTACATACAGATAAAACACCTAAAGGAAAACGAGAAGATAAATCTTTAAGAGAAAAAGAAGAAGAACTACAAAAAGATTTGTATGATGGAATTGATACAATAGGCAAAAAAATGAATGTCTGTGAACTTTACGAGAAATTCATTAGAATTCATGCAAATGTACGAGAGAAAACTATTCCAGGTCGTGAAAGGCTTTTAAGGTCTTTAAGAGAGGACAAACTAGGAGCATGTGCTATTGAAAGTGTAAAGCCATCAGATGCTAAAGAATGGGCTATACGCATGAAATTAAAGGGTGTTCCTTATCAAGTCATTAAAAACGACCAAAGGTCTTTAAAAGCTATATTCTATATGGCAATAGAAGATGACTGCATCAGAAAAAATCCCTTTAAATTTAAGCTTAAAGATATTATTGACGACGATACAGAGCCAAGAGTTCCACTTACACCATCTCAAGAATATAGTCTATTCAATTTTATTCAAAATAGCAAAATCTATTATAGATATATGGACGATATAATAGTCTTACTTGAAACTGGTTTAAGAGCATCTGAATTATGTGGATTAACAGAATCCGATTTAGATTTTATAAATCATGAAATCAATATAGACCACCAATTATTAAAAGGTAAAGATGGTTATTATATTGAAGTGCCAAAAACAGATGCTGGAATTAGAAAAGTGCCTATGAGTGATAAATGTTTTCATGCACTTAAAAGAATACTTGTAAATAGAAATCACGCTAAATCTATTGTTATTGATGGTTATAGCAACTTTGTATTCTTAAATCGAAATGGATTACCAAGAATAGCAAGAGATTATTCTAATGTATTTCGTGGTCTAGTAGCTCAATACAATAAATGTCATGAAGAATCATTGCCAAACAAGACAACACCTCATACATTAAGGCATACATTCTGTACTAAAATGGCAAATGCTGGAATGAATCCGAAAGCACTACAATATATTATGGGTCATGCAAATATTCTTATTACATTAAGTTATTACGCACATGTAAATTCAGAATCAGCAAAAGCCGAGATGGAAAGAGTATTAAAAAGTGAAATTTACTACTCTTTTACTACTTTTGAAAGTGAAAATATAAGAAATTATGAGAATATTTGTGAGAATCTTCCAAAACAAGAAATGCCACCAACCCTTATAAAACCAAGTTATAGTGGCATTTAAGAACTTATAAAAAGTTATTTAAAAAACATGTACTATTTTGTTTTAAAAAAATACTATGTGATGTCATAGTATTACCCTTATTATGTAGCATGAAGCATGTAGCAAAAAATTATTCTTTAAATATTAAATCATGCTTTATATTTGGTATAAAAAATGCGTTTTTATAA
>CAJUHL010000019.1:0-1157 GCA_910586425.1 uncultured Bacilli bacterium | reverse complement strand
ATATTTAACTTTTTATTTCAATTGGGCACTTTCATTCTTCAAATAGAAATTACAAGTAGTATAATTTCTATCTAATGGTTCATCTGGATGAATAGGTTGCTTATATAATTTACTAAGTCCTTCAAAATCGAATGAAATACTTTCTATATTAGAAATATCTTCTTTACCAATAATTGAATATGCTGGAACATATCCGCTATTAAGAGTAACTGGGTTTGTTGAATCATATAAAATCAAAGTACCATCTTTCATTTGAAATATATTAAATGCATGTTCTTCTTCCTTTCCTTCAGAACTTAATTTACCAAATACTAAATAACTTTTTATTCCACAAAACTCTGCTATATTTTGTACTGCGGCACTTCTCTCTGAACATAGTGCAGAATTATTTTTATAGAAATCTGCTATTGATATTTGAGAATCATCTCTTTCTTGCAAGTAAACATTTACTCTAATAGCTTGATTCCCTTTAAAACCAAATGCTTCAATCGTAAAATCTTGTAATTCATGAAAAAATTGTAAAGGATTATTTAAATTTTTACCTTTAATAGATTTTATGAATTCTATATAAAGTGTTGCGTCATTCATATAAAAAGGATCAACCATATAAGATGTAATAATGGGGCTATCTGAATTAATATACCCTTCTGAAATTGTCCCTATCAAACGGCCATTATTGTTTTTATCTATGTTTCTTTTTTCAGAATTTTTTTCCAATTCTTCTAATCTAGACATTACAAATCCTTTAATTTGTTCTTCATTTTCTAAAGAGTTAACATAGGCTATTATATCTCTAAAAGAGTTTAAATTTTGGCTCATATTTATGCCTCCAATCATTTATTCTAAAGATATTTTACCATATTTCTTATCTTATTTATAATAATGTGTATCTATTTTTTTAATTCATTTTAAGTATTAAACTTTTGTAACATATTTCTAAAGTAGTAAATTAGTAGTAAAATGCTATTAATAATTTTAGCGTATCTTATATAAACCCAAATTTGTTCAGGTTTCCATTTACACATAAAACATGACTTTCTAAACTTTGACAAGTGTTTTTTGTAAATTTCTTCAAAAGTTGAAAATTTCTAAAAAAATGAATACTGGTGTTAGTATAGATATATAGACACAAAAAACTTTAGTAATGGTATACTAGG